>CATPBS010000143.1 GCA_955652715.1 uncultured Candidatus Udaeobacter sp. | reverse complement strand
GAATAACGGCTTCAGTGGGCGCTGATTTGGTTTCGCGGCGATAATCCGCGACGAGCATCGGCGGCTGTTTCTTTACGCCCAACTCGCGATAGTTCTCGATCCCCACGCCGATCGCCGCCGCCAGCTTGCCGCGCCAATCTTTGTTCGAAATCAATCTGCTTTCGCCGCGCTCTGTTAGGAATCCTCCTTCAATCAGCACAGCCGGCACTTTCGTCAGGCGCAGGACGGCGAACCGGGCGCGTTTGATGCCTCGGTCGTATTCGGGAATGTGGCCGAGCAGCGAATGATAAATGCAAGCCGAGAGCGCCATGCTTTGGGCATCGACCTCACTGCCGGGTTGCATGCTAAATGAACTCAACGCTGCCGCATTGTCAGACGTGGATGGCGCCCCGCGGGGCGTAAACGAAAAAATTTCGAAACCGGTGGCGTTCGGATCGTCATTCGTCCCATTGAAATGAATGCTGACGAAAATCGGATTGCGCGCGGCGTTGGCGATCTTTGCGCGTACTTCCAACGGCACAAAATAATCGCCCTCGCGAGTCATGATCACGCGCACGCCTTTCGCCTGCAAAAGCGGGCGCAGCTTTCGCGCGACGTCGAGCGCAAAATCTTTTTCACATCCGTAACGACTCACCTGGCCCTTGTCGTAGCCGCCATGTCCGGGATCCAGAACGACGGTCTGAATCTTCCCAACGTTTGGAACACGATGCGGGCGCACCAGCGGCTCGATCGTTTTGGCTACGTCAGTACGCGAGACCAGAAATTTTCCGTCCTGCTCAACCAATGGGAAGCACAACCAACTGCGCGCGCCATTAATCATCGCCTCACGGCTGCCGCTGACAAATTCCAATGGATTCTTGACCGTCTCGAATCGGATTTTCTCACCCGGAGCGGCGATGCCCGTTGGCAATCCGTAAAACTGCGAAATGTTATCGACGCTCAGGTAATCGTGACCACTTACTTTGATGATCTGCCATTCGCTGGCAGCAAATGTCGCAGGTTGCCCGATGGCAAAGGAAGTACAGAGAAACGCGATGGCAAACGAACGTTTCACCGGGAGGAGCATGTCTGCGCCATGGTATCGAAAATCACTCCAATCTCAAATGACCTGGCTCAGTGATTCTCGCCTCGCCCCTTACACAAGGGGAGAGGACTACGGTGAGGGGTTCGAAGCCGAACCGGCCACGTATCTGAATAAAACCCTCACCCTTCCCTCTCCCTTGCAAAGGGCGAGGCGACCCGTACTCTCGCGGTCTCTCGATGTACTCAATCATTTAAACTGACAATTGACTTAGTGATTTTTAGCGTTAAACACCGGAAATGTTTTTGCCTGTTCGACGTGTCTGCGGCGTCTGGATTGCATTACTCCTGCTGGGTTTGACGCCGCTATCCGCAACCGCAGCTTTCCCTGCCCAAAAATTTCCTAAGTGTTGCGTCTGGCGCGTGATCAATTCCGAAGCGCCCTTTTACCTGGTCGGTTCAATTCATGCACTCAGCAAAAAGGATTATCCACTTCCTGCGCCGTACGAACTCGCGCTAAAAGACAGCACGCGCTTGGTTTTCGAATTCGATCCGAGCCGGCACGCCGAATTCGAAAGGAAATTTGAGGCGGCCGCCAAATACCCGCCGGGGCAGGATATCCGCTCGAAGATTGACCCATCGCTCCTGGCTTGGCTCCGCCAAAATATTTGGAGCCTGAAGGTCGATCCTCGCCGCGGAAGCCGGGAACAAGTTGCAGGCTTCAACAGCGAGCTCCGCTATAAACCGTGGTGGATTGCACAACACCTTGCCGCCCCAGCCAGTTACAGCAAGGGTTCCGCTTCGCATGGTTTGGACAATTACTTCGTGGAGCGCGCGAAAATTGCGGGAAAAGAGATAGCAGGCCTCGAGTCGGTTGATGAGCATGTCGCCGTTCTTGGTGGATTGTCAGATCGCGACGGCGAATTCATGCTGCGGGATGCCCTCACGCAGCCGAAGGGCGACGGAAAGGAATTCAGCAGGATGTACAAGGCATGGCGCAGAGGCGATACTACCGGGCTTTGGGAAGGTGACGCGCGACTGCGCAGCCAGGCGCCCAGGATTGCGGCCCGTTTTGTCGAGGATCGCAATGTCAAATGGGTCCCGCGAATCGAGGCCGAATTGAAAACTGGCAAACCGACAGCAATTGTCGCAGGAGCGCTTCATTTCTCCGGACCGCTCAGCGTCATTTCGCTATTGCAAAAGCGCGGCTACGAAATCGAGCAACTGTAGCAGCGAGAACGCGGAAAGATTTTGACGCCGTCCCGATCGCGAATCGTTGGTTCTATTGCGGCGGTCGGAATCATTCTAGTTGCCATCTCTCGGCTCTCCGCCGAGGCCGCTCCGAATCGAAAACATTGTCTTTGGCGCGTCACCAACGCGAAAGCGCCGTTTTATTTCCTCGGCTCTGTTCACGCGTTACAGCCGTCCGATTACGAGCGAGCGCCTGTGATCGAGGATGCGATCAAGCAATCTCAACAAATCTTTTTCGAACTCGATCCAAAGGAGCATGAGGCCTTTGCGAAAGAGCTCAGGGAAGCTGCGAGACTCCCGAGAGGTCAGCAGATTCTTGGGAAGGTAAGTCCCAAAGACCTACGCTTATTTACGGAAGATAACGCTCAGCGGGATGAACGAATGGCAACATCTTCATCCCTGGGCGATCGCGATGGTTCTGCAGGATTCAAGACTGCAAGGCGTTAGTTACAAATACGGTGTCGATCATTACGTCGCAGAGAAAGCGCACCAATACGGCAAGGCGACGCACGGCCTGGAAACAGTGGGCGAACACATTCACGTGTTTTCGGAAATGCACGAGATCGAGGGAGAAGTGTATTTGCTGCAGGCGATCGTTCACGCGAAGCAAGGTCCGCAACAGTTCCGGGAAAATGTGGCGTCATGGAAAGTGGGCGATACAGATCGACTGTACGCACTACAGGTTGCCGAAATGAAAGAAGCGCCGACGGTTTGGTGGCGGTTGCTCGATCGGCGGAATGCCAGGTGGATCCCTAGGCTCGAAACGGCAATCAACTCAGGCAGACCGACGTTGGTTGTCGCCGGCGCACTGCATTTCGCCGGTCCGCACAGCGTCCTCGCGCTCCTGGAACAGCGCGGTTACAAAATCGAGCAACTGTAGCAGCGGTTTTGCGAATCCCGCTGTAACGAAAGTGCTCCTGGTGCGGGTGCCGGTTCAACGGAACTGCGTTTAGAAGGTCTAATTCGGCATCAAAATAACCCGGAATCACTCACTTTATTTTTCAAAACGATGAAGTCATCTATCGCTATTATCATTTCACTAGTTGCTGCTATTTCCTTGCTTGCTGAGCCGCAGCCGCAGATCGCGCAAAGTGCGCCGCCTCTCGATCCTAACAACATGGATACGTCCGTGAAGCCCGGTGACGATTTCTTCCGCTATGTCAACGGCGGGTGGATTAAGCGAACCGAGATTCCGCCGGAATATTCGCGCTGGGGCGCGTTCAATGAGTTGATCGAGCGCAACAATGACGCGCTGCATACAATCGCCGAAAAGGCGTCGCAAACGCAGGTTGATCCCAAGCTCGCACCGGAAACACAGAAGGTGGGCGATTATTACGCCAGCGGGATGGACGAAAAAATAATCGAATCGATGGGCGCGAAGCCGTTGCAAGACGAGTTCAACAGAATCGACACGATCAAAGATCAAAAAGATGTGTTGGCCGAGATCGCGCACCTGCACAGCATCGGCATAAACGCCTTTTTCAATTTTGGAGCCGGTCAGGACGCGAAGGACAGCACGCGAGATATCGCGCAGGCGGTGCAGGGCGGGCTTGGCATGCCGGATCGCGACTACTACACCAATGAATACGCCGACATAAAAGACAAGCGCGAGAAGTACGTCGCGCATGTGACAAAGATGCTGACTTTGTTAGGTGAGCCGACGGAGAAAGCGGCCGAAGACGCGAAAAAGATCATGGCGCTGGAAACGAAGCTGGCCGAAGCGTCGCGCACGCGCGTGCAACTGCGCGACCCCATCAAAAACTACAACAAGATGGGCGTGCGACAGCTGCAGGACCTGACGCCAGACTGGAACTGGAGCGATTACTTCAAGAAGATCAGCCTGGTCGAGCCCGGCGATGTCAACGTGCAGCAGCCGGAGTTTTTCAAAGCGGCCAATAATTTGTTTAAATCGACATCGGTCGACGATTGGAAGGCCTATCTGCGCTGGCAT
>CATPBS010000142.1 GCA_955652715.1 uncultured Candidatus Udaeobacter sp. | reverse complement strand
CAGCGTTCCGATAATGCCGGCAAAACCTGGAACACACCGGGCAGCAGCGCCGGGGAACTGAAAAGTCCGGACGGCATGTCGAAGGGCGAGAGTAACAAATTCGTTTACGACAGTTCGCCTGAAACCGGGAAACTACTCACGACGCACCAGTGGTATGACGGCACGCAGCATCCGTGGGAATTCAAGCGTGTCTGGCATTTGGAACCATCGCTCCAGGATCCAGATCACGTTTATGCAGGCGTGGAAGACGCCGCGTTGTTCGAATCGAAAGACGGCGGAAAATCCTGGCACGAATTGGCGGGACTGCGCGGCAGCGACACCGGTCCGAAATGGCAGCCCGGCGCAGGCGGGATGTGTTTGCATACAATTCTTCTCGATCCCAAAGATCCGAAACGAATTTCCATCGCGATCTCGGCTGCCGGCGCGTTTCGCACGGATGATGGCGGAAAGAGCTGGAAACCAATTAATCGCGGGCTGCGTTCGCAGTACATCCCGGACCCGACAGCAGAAGTAGGTCATTGCGTGCATCGCATCGCACTGCATCCGTCGCGCCCGAATACGCTGTTCATGCAAAAACACTGGGACGTGATGCGCAGCGACAATGCCGGTGATTCATGGCAGGAAGTGAGCGGAAATTTGCCAAGCGATTTCGGTTTTCCGATCGATGTCCACGCGCACGAGCCGGAGACAATTTACGTGGTGCCGATCAAGAGCGATTCTGAGCACTATCCGCCCAGCAGCAGGTTGCGCGTGTACCGCAGCCGGACAGGCGGCAACGAATGGCAAGCGCTCACGAAGGGTCTGCCCCAACGCAATTGTTACGTGAACGTGTTGCGCGATGCGATGTCCGTTGATTCGCTAGAGCCCTGCGGCGTTTACTTCGGAACGACTGGTGGACAGGTTTATGCATCGGCTGATGCGGGTGACAACTGGAAGCCCATCGTGCGCGATCTGCCTGCGGTGCTTTCCGTCGAAGTCCAAATCCTGCCATGATTCGCGTCGTGCTTCCGCCTCATTTACGCACGCTCGCCCGTGTGGACGGTGAAGTGGAACTTGAAGTTAAGACTCCCGTGAGTCAGCGTTCAGTGCTCGACTCCCTCGAAGCGAAATATCCGATGCTGCGAGGAACGATGCGCGATCATGTTACGCAACTCCGACGGCCAATGGTTCGATTTTTTGCCTGTGGCGAGGATTTATCGCATGAATCACCAGACGCTCCGCTGCCCGATGCGATTGCCAGTGGCTCCGAACCGTTTCTGATCGTCGGAGCGATAGCTGGTGGGTAGCCGTCAGCATTTGAGAAAATATTTACAACGATATAAATCAAATCTGAAGGAGGACAGATGAACACAGAAGAAGTCGCAACAAAGTTGGTGGAGTATTGCCGCAAAGGCGAGTGGATGAAGGCAGTCGATGATCTCTACGCAAAAGACATCGTAAGCGTGGAGTCGGACACGATGGGAAGTATGCCGGCGGAAATGCGAGGCATTGATCAGGTGCGCGGGAAAACCGAGTGGTGGGAGAAGAACATGCAAGTACACAGCGCGAAGGTGACTGGTCCATTTGTTGCCCGTGATACTTTCGTTGTGCAATTCGATGTCGATGTAACCGACAAGGCCTCCAACAAACGGATGCAAATGTCGGAGGTAGGAATTTACAGGGTTAAAGACGGCAAAGTCGCGCGCGAAGAATTTCTGCCGCTCGCACAAAGAAAGGGATAGCGCGGCGTTTTAGTCGACAGTTTGGAGTGCGCGGACATGTCCGCGCCTTGAAAGCGGCGACATGTCGCCGCAGTCCAAAATTATCAGCGCAGTCGCGAATAAATAGGCTTGCGTGTAGAACACCGTTGGTGGGATTGCACGTGGCACATCAACTCGATATGCTCGCGCGGATGTCCGTAAAGTCACAACACACACGCCAGGCTAAAAGCGCGGGTCGCGCGGGAAACGCCATTTCGGGTGAATTTCCGTTGCTAATCGGTTTGGGAACGGCGGCGATTTTTTTTGCCACTGGAAGTCAGCTGGTCGAAATTGTTGCGCACCCGGTCGCACTGATCGGTGTTTTTCTCTGGCTCTTTGCCGTCATCCTTTGGTCGGCAATTTGTGTGGTGCGCCATGCCGACTGTCTCGCCGTCAAGTTGGGTGAACCCTACGGAACTTTAATCCTAACGCTGTCGGCAATCAGCATTGAGGTGGTCATGATATCGACGGCAATGTTGCACGGCGCAAATAATCCCACGCTCGGGCGGGACGCAATTTTTTCTGTGGTCATGATCGCTCTCAACGGCTTGGTGGGACTGTCCTTATTGCTGGGCGGATTACGCCATCGCGAGCAGCATTACAATCTGCAAGGCGTCAACGCTTATCTTAATGTTATCATGACATTGGCGGTGCTCGGTTTGGTCTTGCCCAATTTCACTACTTCTAGGAGCGGGCCAAACTTTTCCACCGAACAGGAAATCTTTCTCATTGTGATGGCACTGTCGCTTTATGCGATTTTTCTCTTTATCCAGACCATGCGACACCGCCGTTATTTTATGGAATCAGAGGATGTAGTAGTGGCGGCGAGTTCCGCTCATCATCCCATTCGGATGCATTCAACGGCTTATCATGCGTCGATGCTGCTCGTTTATCTGGTTGCTGTAATTTTGCTCGCGGAAAAATTCGCCATCCCATTGGATAACAGTATTGAGAAATTCAACATGCCGCAGGAATTTGGCGGTGCGATGATCGCGGCATTGGTGCTCTCCCCGGAAGGATTGGGCGCCATCCGCGCCAGCTTGGGCAATCAGCTGCAGCGTTCGATAAACATTCTGCTTGGTTCGGTGCTCGCGACAATCGGATTAACGATTCCCGCCGTACTAATGATTGGACTGATCACGAAACGATCGGTCACGCTCGGCGTGGAAAGCGGCAATCTTCCACTACTCCTGCTAACGCTGGCCGTGAGCGTCGTTACGTTTACAAGCAGAAAGACAAATGTTTTGCAGGGATGCGTTCATTTGCTGTTGTTCGCAGTGTTCGTGCTGCTGATTTTTGCGCCGTGAGTGTTCAGCGGATCCCGCTTGACTTGCGCCCTCGCTCAAACCCCCCGCAGATTTTCAAACGTTTTCGAAACACGTTCGCACTGGCGGTCAACCAATGGACAAATCGCGACGATCTAGCAACGAATAAACGAATCTACCGGCGTATTTTATTTGGTGCTTGGAACTTTTGTCCGATTGTGACTACAGTGACCACATGACAACAACGCTGCGCGAGGCGAAAGCCAGACTTTCAGAAATAGTGAAGCGCGCCAGCCGTGGCGAAGAAGTTGTCATCACCGTGCACGGTAAGGAAACGGCGAAACTAGTCGCAGTCCCAAAGATTCAAACTCGGATCGACCGCGAAAAATGGCTCAAGAAGCTCGAACGAATACGTAAGAGAAACTGGACCGGGCGATATGGCAAAAGTGCCCAGGAAATACAGGACCAAGATCGTGCAGATCGATTTTAGCTGATGGCTTTCTGGGACACGTCCGCTTTGCTCAAGCTTTATGTGCGGGAGCCCGACTCCGAGCGTTTCAGTCAGATGATGCGAATCTCGGCCGACTATCCCAGTATTTCACAGCTCACTTTGGCGGAAATGCACCGCGCTTTCTGGGCCAAGGCGTTCGCGCGTGTCATTTCCAAACAGCGGGCGGAAACAACGTACCGAGAATTCCGTGCCGATGCGGAGGCGGCAGTTTTCGAGGTCATTCCATTCGACCGCGATGTGCAGCAGGAGTTCGAGCGGGTGGTCGCGATCTGTTATCGCGCGAGACCTGCCGTGCCGATTCGCACACTTGATGGCCTCCTCCTTGCCTCAGCGTTAATAGCCAGAACAGCAGAGTTGGTAAGCACCGATTCACGGATGCGTACTGGTGGGGCGCTTTTGGGTTTGTGCATTCTGCCGGATCGGCTTCGATGAACAAATCCGACAAGATCTTTGTCGCCGGGCATCGCGGGAT
>CATPBS010000141.1 GCA_955652715.1 uncultured Candidatus Udaeobacter sp. | reverse complement strand
CGCTTGCGCGCGGCGCCGATTGTCATCATTTCGCGAGGAAGAAGCAGGTAGGCATATGCTTTGTGCTCGGCTCGGCCGACGCGTCCCCGCAATTGATACAAATCGGCGAGACCAAACTGATCCGCCCGATCGATGATGATGGTGTTTGCATTCGGTATATCGAGACCGCTTTCGATGATCGTAGTGCAAACGAGCACGTCGGTTCTCCCGGCGATGAATCGTGCCATGACCGCTTCCAGTTCGTCCGCATCCATCTGGCCGTGCCCAATCTCCACTCTGGCCTGCGGGCAAAGGTCGACAATCCGGTCCCGCACCCGCTCGATGGTGGCTATCCGATTGTGCAAAAAAAATACCTGCCCCTGCCGTTCCAATTCCCGATCAATTGCAGCGCGAATGAGCCGCTCATCGTACGCCGAGACCACTGTTTCTACCGGCAACCGGTTGAGCGGCGGAGTCTCAATCGTGGACATGTCTTTTACGCCGACAAGCGAGAGATAGAGAGTGCGTGGAATCGGCGTGGCCGAAAGTGTCAGCACATCGACCAGCTTGAAGAGCTCTTTGAATTTCTCCTTGTGCAGAACTCCGAAGCGCTGTTCCTCGTCGATCACCACCAGCCCGAGATCCTTAAATACCAAGTCGCCGGAGATGAGCCGATGAGTGCCAATGATGATATCGACGCCGCCTTCACGCAGCAGTCGCAGTACTTTCTTCTGTTCGGAGTGCGAACGAAAGCGGCTGAGCATTTCGATGCGCACGGGGTAATCGAGCATGCGCTGCCGGAACACCTCGAAATGTTGTTGAGCCAGGATGGTGGTCGGCGCGAGCACGGCTACTTGTTTGCCGTCCATGACCGCCTTGAACGCGGCGCGCACGGCCACTTCGGTTTTTCCAAAACCAACATCGCCGCAGATCAACCGGTCCATCGGTCGAGGACGTTCCATGTCGATCTTCGTATCGATGATCGCCTTCATCTGATCCGGCGTTTCGCGAAACGGGAACGAACGCTCAAATTCCGCCTGCCATTTTGTGTCAGCGGCGAATGCGTGGCCAGGGTGCATTTGCCTCTCCGCCTGGACTGCAAGCATTTTGCCGGCGTAATCGAAAATCGAGGCCGCGGCTTTTATTTTGGCGCGGGCCCATTTCCCGTCGCCGAGCGAGCTTAACGTCGGGGATTTTTTTCCTGCGCCAACATAGCGGGAAACGAGGTACGCTTGCTCGAGGGGCACATAGAGCTTCGCTTCATCTGCAAACTCGAGTGCGAGGACTTCGGTTTCGACCAATGGCGCTTTCTCTGGAGCGCGGAGCTCCAGCGACACTGGGCTCGCAGGAGCTCGTCCCTCCGGGACCGGCAGTTTCAACAAGCCGAGGAATCGTCCGATGCCGTGCTCGAGGTGCACGACCAAATCGCCTTCGTTCAGTTCGCTAAAATCGATCTGCGCGCGATGGCGCTCCGCGCGGCGCAGGCGCCTCCGCGGGTGGGCTGCGAATCGTCCAAATAATTCCGCGGCGGACAGGACGACGAGATTGGTTGCGGGGAAGCAAAACCCGCGCGCGAGTGTTCCTTCGACAAAATCGACCCCTGTCAGGCCCGGAGGGCAGCCACTTACCTCAAGTGGCTGGGTCGCCCAGCTCCTTCTGCTCATCTCCGCTGATGTAGCGACCCTTTGCTGTGGAAGGGGCTGCCCGCCAAAGGCGGGTCCGGCGATGCCCTCGATGGCACCCGCCATGATTTCGCGAAAGCGTTCAATCTCGCCTTCGGTCTGAAAATAAATGACCACTCTCGCGTTGTTCGCGCGCCATTCTTTTAAGCGGTCGATAAACTGCGCCCGTTTTGCCTCGGCGAGCACGAGGTCCCCGGCCACAAACTCGCCGATCTCGCAATCCTGGAACGCGCCGCTGAAATCTTCCGGACCGGTTTCAATCCAGCCTTCGCTGATCTGGACGTGTGCGTTCGAAGTTCCTTCCGGTTCGATCTGGATCTTGAGATGATTCTGAGCGACGTAATCGCGAACGAAACCGCTCTGATCATCTATCAAGCAAGGGCGATCTCCAGATCGCCCCGGCGGACTGGAAGCCGCCGCTCCCTCGATGCCGAGCAAAAGGTCCACCGACGCGAGATCGCGCACTGAAGTTTGACTGTCGATGTCGAACTCGCGCAGCGATTCGATTTGGTCTCCGAAAAATTCCAGCCGGAATGGCAATGGCGCATGCCACGAATAGATATCGACGATGCCTCCACGAACGGCGAACTGTCCCCGGGTGGTTACCTGGGCGACGCGCTCATAAGCGCTACGTCCGAGTTGGTCGAGAAGGTCTTCCATCTTTGCGTGTGCTCCGCGCCGAAGTTGGGTGACAGCAGATTGCAGCGTGCCACGCTTTGGCGCAGGTTGATCCAGACTTGCGCGCGTCACGACGATGACTTGCGGACCAGTCTCGCGCTCGATTTGCATGAGCAGCGCCAGCCGTTCAGCCGCGATTTCCGGATCTGGCAAAACATTTTCGACTGCCGCAAACTCGGCTTCAGGCAGGAAAAGCGCATTTGGCTGCCAGTTGAGCAAACTGTCGTAAAACAATTCTTGAGAATGAACACTGGGGCAG
Source organism: uncultured Candidatus Udaeobacter sp. (assembly GCA_955652715.1). Taxonomy (GTDB): domain Bacteria; phylum Verrucomicrobiota; class Verrucomicrobiia; order Chthoniobacterales; family UBA10450; genus Udaeobacter. The sequence goes on along the minus strand of CATPBS010000141.1, from coordinate 441 downwards.
AGCACCCAGATCTTGGAATCAGTGGCCTGCCGAGCACCGCGTGGACGCCGATGATACGTGTGCGCGACTACGGCGGCCAGAAATGCCTGAGCCGGCTCGATGACGTGTGAAAATTGGACCGGCCATTGAGCCGCTTGTATCGCACGGAGTTTGCGCGCGATTGACTCACTTGCGGCGACGGTTTCCAGTAGGTCCGTCCGGATCGATTTTTCCACTGTAGAGTTTACGCAGAAATCCGGCAGAGTTGTAGCCGCGTATGTATTCTTGCGCCTTCGGCGATTGATTTCGGCATCGTCTTCAGGAGAAGACGATCCACCTTTGCACGAAGGTGGAACGCGTTGTCCTCATCGCGTTGGCACCACTGGGCCGGATGCCTCGGAACCGAATTTTACAGTGCGCGTCCGATGGCTGCGGCGACGGCGCTGAGACGCGGAACTAGCT
>CATPBS010000140.1 GCA_955652715.1 uncultured Candidatus Udaeobacter sp. | reverse complement strand
TGTGCTTGTAATTCTGGTGTGATCGCAGGAACTGCAAGCTTTCCTGCGGATCCCCCCACCTCAGGACTTCGATGGCTTCCTGACGGGCGCCCCAGGAATTCATTTCGCGCTGGTTCGCCATATAAAGATCAATCGTGTTCCGTCCCGAAAGCGCCCAGCCGTAATCTTCCACGCGGTAATTTTGTCCCGTCGACAGCAGGCGAAACACTGTGCCTGCCGGCCAGCGCGACCAATCAGCGGCGGCGCTGCCGATTTGTGGCGGTCTGGACACCGCGACGGCGCGCTTCACGTTGCGGGTTGTTTTCGTCGTGCGTTTTGTCGTGCGCGTGACCGTTCGCCTTTCCTCCATTGAGAATGGTTGCAGTTGTTGCGAATTGGAACCGGTCTCGTCCACCGGAATAGCGCGCGGAACTTCATACGCCAGATTGCCGAAAGCGTTCGGGGCCGCTTCGGCTCGATGAATCGGCGGACCGGCCGCATGCAGTTCGCCGCCGAGCGCATTGTGATTGCTGTACTCGCGATGGTCCGCTTCGGTGTGCGTGTACGCTGTGGTGCGCACATGTTGAAAGTCAGTCTTGGCTAACGGCGGTTCGTATGGAGGCAAGGCGCGTTGGGTCGTTCCGCAACCAGTGAGGAAAACAATAGTGATGAAGGCCGCGAGAACGGCCAAGGCGAGATTACGTCGCTGAGCGTAGGTCAAGGTGGATCGCCAGCAAAGTTATTAACAGTTATTCACAAGCTGCGCAAGGTCATTTTTGGACTTTTTCGCCACGGACTTACACAGATCAAACACAGATACAAAATAGGTCCCTCCACTTCGTCCGTGAAAATCTGTGTATAACTGTGGCTCATTGATTTTCTGTCCCGGAATGCTTTTCGATCCACGATATCCGGATAACTTGTGATTCGCCTATGGTTACTGAATTCGAAAATCAGCTTGCTCAAACACTCGAGGAAATTAAATCGCAAGGTCTTTTCAAAACCGAGCGCGTGATCACTACACCTCAGGACGCGCACATCGCAATCGCTGGTGGCAAACGCGTCCTGAACATGTGCGCAAACAATTATCTTGGTCTCGCCGATCATCCGGCGCTACTCGCTGCTGCGAAAGAGGCGCTCGACACGCATGGGTTCGGCATGGCGAGCGTCCGGTTCATCTGCGGCACTCAGGACATCCACAAAGAGCTGGAGGCCGTGCTCACGAAATTTCTGGGTACCGAAGATACAATCCTTTATCCATCCTGCTTCGACGCCAATGGCGGATTGTTCGAAACGCTGCTGACCGACCAAGACGTGGTAATCAGTGATGAGTTAAATCACGCCAGCATCATCGACGGTATCCGCCTCTGCAAAGCGCAGCGCTTTCGCTACAAGCATAACGACATGGCCGATCTCGAAGCGCAATTGCGCTCTGCGCAAAATGCGCGTTTTCGATTGATTGCCACGGACGGCTGTTTTTCGATGGACGGAACGATCGCGAATTTGGACGCGATTTGTGAGCTCGCCGAAAAATACAACGCGCTTACCATGATTGACGATGCGCATGCCACCGGTTTCCTGGGTAAGACCGGACGAGGTACGCACGAATATCGGGGCGTAATGGGCAGAATCGACATTATCACCGGGACGCTCGGCAAAGCACTCGGCGGCGCGAGCGGCGGATTCACCAGTGGTCGCAAAGAGATTGTCGATCTTTTGCGGCAGCGCTCGCGGCCATATTTGTTTTCCAACACCATCGCGCCGCCTGTTGTGGCGGCTTCGTTGAAGGCGCTCGAACTTCTCAGCGTATCGACGGCGCTGCGCGATAAGCTCGAAGAAAACACAAAATATTTTCGCGCCGCGCTCACTGAACGCGGCCTGACTATAAAGCCCGGAGTGCATCCGATCGTTCCGATTATGGTCGGTGACGCGGCCAAATCGCAAAAGTTCGCCGCGCGAATGTTGGAGAAAGGCGTTTACGTGATCGGTTTTTTCTACCCGGTCGTACCGCATGGCACTGCGCGTATTCGCACACAAGTCTCCGCTGCGCATTCCCGCGAAGACTTGAAATTCGCGGTGAATGCCTTCGCCGAAATGAACGAAGAACTCAAAAGTTTGTAGCGGCAGCCGTGTCGGCTGCAGAATGAAAATTTGCGGGCGACACGCCCGCCACTACAGAAGAAAACCATGCTTTACATGGTCATCGAGCGTTTCAGAGAAGGAGCGGCACCGGAGATTTATCGGCGCTTTCTTGAGAAAGGACGAATGATGCCTGCAGGTCTAGAATACGTTTCCAGTTGGATCGATTTAGATTTCAAAGTTTGCTGGCAGCTTATGCAAACAGAAGATTTCGCACTGTTCGATCGCTGGATGGAGAATTGGTGCGATTTGATGGATTTCGAAATTGTCGCAGTGCGCACCTCGACGGAAGCGGTCGAGCTGATGAAAAAGCACTAGGGGCAGCAGTGGGCCTTTCATCGGACGCTACGTCCGAAATTCCCAGCGAGCAGATGGCGCCCCCAACAGTTTATATTTGCGAATGAATTGGCGGGTGGCAGCGTGTAGAGCAGATTATAGGGTGCACAAGATCGCCACCAGCACTCTCGATTGGAAGACGACCCGTGAAGATTTCCCAATTCTTCGCGAGAAGGCGCACGGGCATCCTCTGATTTATTTCGACAGCGCTGCGACTTCACAAAAGCCGCGCGCGGTGATCGAGGCACTTCGGAATTTCTATGAGCATGAGAATGCCAACGTCCATCGCGGATTGCACACCCTGAGTTCACGCGCGACGGAAGCTTACGAAAATGCGCGGCACCGCGTTGCTGAATATATCGGTGCAGCGAGTCCAAACGAAATCATTTTCACACGCGGGACCACTGAGAGCATTAATCTTGTCGCCGAGGCGTGGGGCCGAAAATTTATTCGCGAAGGCGACGTGATCCTTCTGACAGTGATGGAGCATCACAGCAACCTGGTGCCATGGCAGTTGCTCGCCGAACGAACCGGAGCGCGGCTCCGCTTTGTCCCAGTTCGCGATGATGGGACACTGGAACTCGAGCAGCTTTCTTCGCTGCTCACGCCCGAGGTGAAACTGTTTGCTTTCACCCACATTTCGAACTCCCTGGGCACAATTAATCCAGTGGCCGACCTTTGCGAGAAAGCTCGCGCAGTGGGTGCGCTTACGCTCGTAGACGCCGCGCAGAGTGTGGGCCATTTGCCGATCGATGTGCGCGAGTTGGGCTGCGATTTCCTTGCCTTTTCGGGACACAAAATGTGCGGACCGACTGGGATCGGCGTGCTCTTTGGACGCGCTAAGGTCCTCGATTCGATGCCGCCATGGCAGGGTGGGGGCGAAATGATCGTGAGCGTCGCGCTCGAAAAAAGCGCGTTTAAAAAAGCGCCTCACCTGTTCGAAGCTGGTACGCCCAATATCGCAGGCGCGATCGGGCTCGCGGCCGCGATTGATTACATCGAGAGCATCGGGCGGCCGGCGATTTTCGAACACGACTCGCAGCTTTCGCGCTATGCAGCCGAGCGGCTCAAGAAATTGCCAGGAACCCGCATCTTTGGTCCAAATAAAGAGCGTGGCGCGCTCGTTGGCTTTGTCATGGACGCTGCGCATCCGCACGATCTGACCACGTTCGCGGATCAGTACGGGTTGGCCATGCGCGGCGGGCACCATTGCAACCAGCCGCTGATGCGCCGGTTTGGTGTGTCGGGTACAACTCGCGCGAGCTTTTACTTTTACAACACGATCGAGGAGATCGACCGAATGATCGAAATCCTACATGCTGCGGCGCGTTTCTTTTCATGATCCCGGAAATCGAAGAGCTTTATCAGGAAGTGATCCTCGACCATTCGCGCCGGCCGCGGAATTTTGGCGAGCTGCCTGACGCGGCGGTGCGGGTACACGGCGATAACCCCGCATGCGGCGATGAGATTCATCTCGCCGTGAAATTCGACGCCGACGGAGGCTTGGCGGACATCAAGTTCACCGGACGCGGGTGCGCGATCAGCCAGGCATCGGCCTCACTGATGACGATAAAGTTGAAGGGGAAAAGTCGCGCGGAAGTGATGGGAATGCTTGGCGCATTTCACGATCTCGTGACGGAGGAAACAAGCGAAGTGCCAAAGACACTAGGGGATCTTCGCGTGATGCAGGGAGTCCGAAAATTTCCGCAGCGAGTCAAATGCGCCATGCTCCCTTGGCGCGCGGTAGAACAAGCGTTAGAACAAGGCGCCGGCGAAGCGAGCGTTTCGACCGAACCGGCGTAAACCGAGCGAGGGCTCAAGCACGATGAAGGGCTGTAGCGGACGCCGCTAGCGTCCCATGGGATGCCAACGGCTTCGCCTACAGAGCGAAGCCGCGGTTCACCTTTCATGCAGCGCGATGCTGGCGCCCACCCAGGTCTTGTCGATGTTGAAATCGACGCCCATCATTTTGCCCTGGCTCATTCGGACAAGATTATTCACGAGAGTGGGATCGCGGTCCTCGTCGGGCCAGACAAACATCATGCGGATCTCGGCTTTTGATTTCTGACCATCGAGCGTCGGCACGAACGCGGCGTAATCGA
>CATPBS010000139.1 GCA_955652715.1 uncultured Candidatus Udaeobacter sp. | reverse complement strand
GGCGTGCGTCGGACGCGGGCCTCGACCGCGAGAAGATGAAAGCGAGCCCGGTGGATGGATTTGTCCATCGAATCAGCGAAACCGAGGTCATGAAGGGTGTGATGCTTCCCCGGCGTAAAGAGCTTGACGAGATCCCCTCTCCTTACCTCACGGGATTCATGGATAAGTTCTTCGATGGAAAGCTCTCTCCGATGATGGAGACCACACGAGGCTGCCCATTCTCATGCACCTTTTGCCACGAAGGCAATTCGCTCGTCTCGAAGGTGAATAGTTTCAGTCTTGATCGCGTGAAAGCAGAACTGGACTACATCGCGGACGCCGTCCGTCGTGCCCCGTCGCTCATTTCCAATCTGATGTTCGCCGATCCAAACTTCGCGATGTACGAACGCGACCTCGAGATCGTTGAGCACATCGAGAGAATTCAGCGCCGACAGAATTGGCCACGCTCTATCTTCGCTTCGACTGGGAAGAACAAGAAGGAGCGAATTGCGAAAGCGGTACGGAAACTCAACGGCTCTATGTCCCTGTGGATGTCAGTCCAATCGATGGATCCGACGGTGCTCAAGGAGATCCGGCGCGAGAATATCCACACCTCCGAAATGATGTCCTTGGCCGGGGTGTACCAGGAATTGGGCCTGCCGACCCTTTCGGAGCTCATTTTGGGACTGCCAGGTGACTCTTATGAGCGCCACGTTAACTCGCTCTCGCAGGTTGTCGAGGCCGGTGTCGACGAGATCGACCCGTACACCTGTATGTTGCTCAATGGCACCCAACTCAATAGCAAAGCAAGCCACGCGAAATACAGGATCGGCTCACACTTCCGCATTTTGCCTCGCGACTTCGCAAAGCTTAAGAACGGCCGCATCGCCGTGGAGATTGATGAGGTCGTCACTTCGACTAGTACTTTGTCCTTCGAGGACTACCAGGAAGTCAGGAAACTGCATCTCATGATCGCGGTCGTTTATAACGGCGGCGGCTTCGGCCCATTGTTTAAGCTGATGCGCCAGCATAAGATGTCGATCATGGGATTGCTCCAGAATCTAGTGGCGGGCATCAGGTCCGCCCCCGCTTCTGTCCAAGGAATCTTTGACTCCTTTGTGCGGCTGACAAAGGAAGAGCTCTGGAGCTCGGAAGACGAGCTCCGGGCCTACGTGTGTGCGGGCAATAATTACGAGAAGCTGCTGAACGGCGAGATAGGGACCAACCTGATCCAAACCCACTTGGCCAGGAGTCTCACTGTGATGGATGACTGGGTCTGCTACATCTTTCATACTGCTGAAACGATGTTCGCGGAAGAGTTGCGCACTAAAAGTGAGATGGCTACGATGTTCGCCGACATCCGCGGCTTCTGCTCGGGACGCACGCACAACATCTGGGGCGAAAACCGCGACACGGATGCTCCCTGCCGCGCGTTGTCCTACGATATCGAGCGCTGGATGCGCGCTCCCGTCCAGGCACCGCTCACGGCGTATAAGTTAAGTCAACCTACCACCTCGGTGTTTGCCTTCTCGGAGGCGAAGAAGGTAGAGATGGCTTCGCTAATCAAGCGCTACGGGACAACGCCGACCGGGATTGGGCGTATCATCGTACAGATGAACGTCACACGCATATGGCGTGAGCCCAGCCTGGTTCGGACCTGAGACTCGCGTGGGCGGGCCTTAGCGCTAAGGGTGGCAAGGATCCTTCTAGACAATTGGTCCCAATGCGGATCGTCCTAGACACTGCTCTGAATACTGGGCCTGCGGAGTACGCCAACCTCGGCGATGTGGCCATGCTCCAAGTGGCGGTCACTCGCCTGCTCAGGCTTTGGCCGTCTGCTTGCATTGATGTCCTGACAGAATCGCCCGGCAATTTGGCCGCTTATTGTCCTGGCACAAAACCATTGCCACGCGCGGGACGTGACCTCTGGGTTGGAGATAGTGCCATCTTTGGAGGATTTGACAGACTTTTGCCCAGGGCGGCGTCGGTTGGTTTGAGCGGTTTGAGCAGAACCTTAAGGCTGCGATGTCCTGACGCCTTCCGGCGGTTGATGCACTTGAGACTGGCCATTCGAGATCGAAGGAACGTGGGACCGCAAGTCGATGCCTTCATAGAGGCAATGAGCCATGCTGACTTGTTTGTTGTATGCGGAGCAGGAGGTTTCACTGATAGCGCTGGAGCATGGAATGCTTCGACTCTAAACACGCTGGAAGAGGCCATTCAACGGAAGGTTTCAGCAGTCATGTTTGGGCAGGGTATGGGTCCCCTCAATGACTTACAGGTACAGAACCGTGCGCGCAGGGTTTTACCAGAGGTAAGCTTGTTTACTTTGCGGGGAGCTCGAGGCGGGCAGGAACTCGCAGAATCCTTAGGGTTAAACCCAGCACGGCTCCTGACCACCGGCGATGAAGCTGTCGAACTCGCGTATGAGGCCAGAGCGAGAGAGGCAGGCGAGGCGGTTGGCATCAACCTTCGGGTGGCGTCCTATTCAAACGTTAATGGAGATATGATAGACAAGCTGAGGCCGGTTCTGCATGAGTTTGCGCGGCGCCATAATGTCCCATTGATCCCGGTTCCGATTGCTTTTCACGCGTGGGCGAACGACCATGTGTCGATCCAACAGCTCCTGAAGGGGTTCGACGATCATTCAGACGGAGGGATCAAACTGGATACGCCAATAAAAGTGATTCAGCAGGTCGGTCGTTGCAGGATCGTGGTGACCGGGGCGTATCACGCGGCGGTGTTTGCCCTTTCACAAGGGATCCCTGTGGTCGGGCTCAGTGCATCCGACGATTATACGGCCAAGTTTCTTGGGTTGGAAGACCAGTTCGGCCTCGGCTGCGAGACAGTGCTTTTGGATGCGGCGGATGTCTCGGAACGGCTGGCGGCGGCCATTGAGAAAAGCTGGCAATCGGCGGAGAAAGTGCGACTGCCCTTGCAGGAGGCGGCACGGCGGCAGATTGAACTGTCCCAAGGGGCCTACCTGCGGGCCAGAGAAGACGTAATTTCCCGTGGAAGCAACCGCAGCGTGGAGGGGTGAAGTCACCGAACCCGGCAACGAATAGACATACCACACCCATGAGCCGCCTATTGATCTTCTCCCCCTACGCGACGCGCCCTCATCTCACTGCCTACGAGGGGACGATCGCCAGGGCTTGCCAGGTGCGTGGAGCCACCGTTGAGTATGTTCTTTGCGACGGCCTGTTACCCGAATGCGACATGCATTGGGACTCTTTCACTTACAACCGCCCTCGGCCGTTGGATATTTGCGAGTGGTGCCAGGCAGGCGCCAGGGCGCGGATCGCTGAATTTGGTCTTCCTCACCGGTGGTTGGGAG
>CATPBS010000138.1 GCA_955652715.1 uncultured Candidatus Udaeobacter sp. | reverse complement strand
CTTTAACCTTGGTGTTTCAGGTGGTGCCGTGACCGCCCGGCCCGGTGACGCCGTGACCCGGCCCAGTGACGCCGTGAGCGCCCGGCCCGGTGTTCTTGGTGGAGCCGGCCATAAGAAAGCCACCTTTAGCATCTTTTTTTGGCTTCAGGTCGCGAACTTTGATTTTTTTCTTTTTCTTGTCTTGCATGTTTGTTACTTGTCCTTTGCTGGATTGTTTCTTGTTTGTGTTGTGTCAGTGGCACCGAACAGCAATTGATGCCCGCCCGTAACGTCCTGTTTTGGAATCAGGTCATCCAGACGAATCAATTTATCTTTGCTGCGCTTGGGCCTTTGATTTCCTGACTCTCCGGCGGGCGCATTCTTTTTGTTCTTCGGTGCACTCACTTTGGCCATCTATGTTATCAGTATCCGTGCCAAGTTGTAAGAAAGGCAATTAAACAACCAATTGTCGCTGCATTTGTTCTTCAACGAGAGGCGCTTATTCCGTGCTTCCTTCCCGAAAATAAACAATTATGATTGCAAAAAGAGCGAATACGGAAGTTCATTCCAAGGCCGCTTAGGCTCATTTTTAGGTCAACTGTGCTTTATTTTTTAGCCACGTCCCGGAGGTATCGTGCGACGGTTGAGCGAGAAATACCCAGCAATTTTGCCGTCCGCCGCTGGTTCTGATTTGCTTGCTCATAAACGAATCGAACATGCCGTTTCATCGCGCTTGCCATCGACAGATCGATACCAGCGTTATTCTCTTTATTGTTGCTGGCCCCGGAGGGAAACGAGTTGGCGAATTCGGAAGTCCGTCGATCTGGCTCCAGGTCGGGAGGAAAAACGACATGCTCGGGCAGGATCACCGAGCCATCGCAAAAAAGCGTCATGGTGCGCACCGTGTGGCTTAGCTCGCGAAGGTTTCCGGGCCAATTGTGGCGAAGCAATTTATCCATCGCTTGGGGATGAATGGCGGTGATGTTTTTGCCTTCTTTTAATCCGGCTATCTTCAATTCCGCAGCAATTAACGCCGCTAATTCTTCAAACCGTTCACGAAGCGGAGGAATGAGCAAAGTGAGGCCATTGAGGCGCTGGTAAAGGTCTTCCCTGAATTTTCCCTGCCGGACTCGTTCCCGCAGCGAACAGTTTGATGCGCAGATGATTCGCGCGTTGGATGTCAGCATTCGTTCGGAGCCGAGCCGCTCAAATTCGCCGTATTCGAGCACACGCACGATTTTTACCTGGGCAAGGGGACTCATTTCCGAGATTTCGTCCAAAAACAGCGTGCCACCGTCCGCCAATTCAAATTTTCCTTTGACGCTTTGCTGCGCGCCGGTGAAGGCCCCGCGCTCATGACCGAATAGCTGGCTCTCGAGCAGTGTGTCGCTGATTGCCGAGGCGTTAAAGGCAACGAAGGGCCGGCCTGCGCGCGCCGACGAGTTGTGGATGGCGTGAGCGAGCCAAGTTTTGCCTGTGCCCGTCTCACCAAGCAGCACCACCGCCACGTCGGACTTCGCGGCCAGCGCTGCCAACTGCAAGCAACGAGCCATGGCCTGATTGCTGGTAGTCAGGTCTTCAATTCTCAGCTTGGAACGCGGCTCTTGCATTGCGGCCCGAGGATTTATTGCTTCATGTTTTCACGCAGCTGTCGAATGGGTTCGAACGCGTATTCGATTAGCGTGCGTCCACCGACGATGATGTGCGCTTGTCCTCTCATCCCAACTTGCAGAGGTAAAACTTGTCCTGCGCGGGGGGATATCTCATAGCGGTCGAGTGAGCCTAGCGCGACGAAGTGAGAGCCATCAGTGGTAGTAACCGTTGACGGACTGATCCAATCGAGTTTTCCAGTCACGGCGCCGTAACGCTGGTAAGGAAACGCTTCGAAGAAATAGCGCACGCGCTGAGCGATGGCGAGTTTCGGGAGGCCAGCTTCGTTCAAGGTCATCCGAGCTCGCGGTTTGGCATCTTTCGGTGCGAGCTGGCAAAGCACTTGTCACTGCTGCACAAAACTGCCCACGGTTCGCTGGTCCATGGAAGTGATCACGCCCTGATATGGACTCCGAACTGTCAGCAAGTTCTGCTGGGTATTTTCGAGGTCTGTTTTCAGAGCGCCGATCCGCATTTTTAATTTCTCGATTTCCGACTGCTGCTCAGCCCGTTGACGAGCGTGCTCTGTTTCCATTCGCTCACGGTCGAGATTGACCTGCTGCACAGTGCGTTGGGCGACACTCAAATCTTTTTCCGAACGGGCTAAATCGAGTTTCAACTTTACAAGGTCGATTTCCGATTCGCCGCCCAGCTTGGCTAATTTCTCCATGCGCGTCACCAGTTCGCGGCTCGTGCTGGCATGATTCTCACGAAATTTTACTTCGCTCTTCGCCTGCTCAATTTCAGCCTTCTTAATCTCGAGTTGCGCAGCGTAAGCAGTCTCCGATTGAGTGAGGCTTTCTTCTTTCGAGCGTAAATCTTCGGTGAGGGTCCGAAATTGCGTGTCCCAACCGCGGATTTCGTCGGAGCGCAAAACGAACAACGCTTCGCCCAGTTTGACGGATTGGCCCTCCTCCACAGCCACGCGACTAATGATGGCTTGCCGGGGCGATTGTATTGGATCGGCGCCGGTGGCCGGAATCAGGACGAACTGGCAATTGACGGTTTCCGGTAACCGCATGACGATTGCGACGAGCAGCGCGAACAGAAAGGCTGCCAGTAATAGCCAGGCGGTCGAGCGGATGATCCAGGGCGGTGGTTCCTGCGGCAGGATCTCGGATTCCACATCGAGTGAACCGCGTTCGGTTAATTGTGAGCTCATGGAAGAACTGGCTCAGATCCCAAGTTGTTGGCTGGAAAGGTAATAATATAGACCGCGTTGTGCCATCAACTCATCGTGCGTGCCAATCTCGGCAATGCTTCCCTGTTCCAGCACCACGATCGAGTGCGCTTCGCGAATCGTGCTCAAGCGGTGCGCGATTACAATCGTCGTGCGACCTGCCATTAACCGACCGAGATTGTCTTGGATGGCGCGCTCCGATTCTGTGTCGAGCGCGCTCGTTGCCTCATCAAAAATCAACACTGGCGGATTATTATAGATTGCCCGCGCAATTGCGATGCGCTGCTTCTGGCCGCCGGAAAGAGAAAGACCCGATTCGCCAATCTTTGTCTCGTAACCGAGCGGAAGACGCATAATGAAATCGTGCGCCGCAGCGGCTTGTGCGGCGGCAAGCACCGGATCAAGATCTGGCTCCAGATCGCCAAACGAAATATTGCGCGCAATCGTTTCGTTAAACATGTGATTTTCCTGAAGCACTATTCCGATGTGACGGCGCACGTCGCGATAATTGAGAGTTTTCAGATCGACATTGTCGAAAAAGATGGTCCCTTCCGTAGGCTCGAGCAGGCCGGCTATCAATTTAATGAGCGTCGTTTTGCCGCAACCGCTGCGACCCACGAATGCCACCATGCGCCCTGGCGCCAGGTCGAGGGTGATGTTCTTTAGAATATCGGGCGATTCGGGGCCGCCGTATTTGAAACTAACGCCGCGAAGCTGGAGGTGCCCCTCGAGGCTATGCACCGGGATGAGTCGGGAACGATCATGACCTTGCTCCGGCTCCTGTTCGAAAATATCGTTTAGCCGATTCAGGAGGACGGCGGCGTTTT
>CATPBS010000137.1 GCA_955652715.1 uncultured Candidatus Udaeobacter sp. | reverse complement strand
CAAGAACTATTTGCGGACGCAGACCGCGGCTTATTTCGTCGAACTAATTGAGATTTGCACGGAGCGGGATCATCGGGAGCCGGAATTGTTCGCGCTGTTGCGGCGTGCGTTCGGCTATCTCAATGCCAATGATCCCGACCTCCGCGCGGTCTCGCATTTTGAAACCGAATTGGCGCGGATCGCTGGTGTCCACGATGCCAAAAAACTAAAGGCCGATCCTGCTTTTGCGCTCGGCAATTTATTTGGGAAATTGCCTTTGTCGCGCACGCCGCTGTTGAAGACGTTGGCCGCGACCGTAAATAGAAACACAAAATCATGAAAGGAAATTCGATGAAAACTCGGTTTGTCGTCAGCTTCGTTTTGCTGGCCGCGCTCAGCTCAGGCGCGCTGGCCAATGAAACCTACAAATTTGACCAATCGCGTTCTACGATCGGTTTCACTGTTCACCAATTCCTCGGAACAACTCATGGCAAGTTCGCGAAATTCAACGGCAAGATCGATATCGACCGGGAGCATCCTGAAAAATCTTCAGTGGTGGCAAAAATCGACGTCCGCAGCATCGACACCGGAATCGTCAAGCGCGACAACCATTTGCGCAGTGCGGAATTTTTTAACGTCGAAAAGTTTCCCGAAATCACATTCAAAAGCCGTAAGGTGAGACAGGCCGGTCAGCAAAGCGGCGACATTTTTGGCGATCTTACGATGCACGGCGTTACGAAACCGATCACACTGTATGTGAAGCTAGTGAGCCCGATCTCGAATGATACGAAAGAAACGCGTTGGGCGGTGACAACCGAGCCGCTCAAGCGCCGCGATTTCAATTTAATGTTTAGCCAAAGCACCGAAGCGATTTCGGGAATCAGCCAGACGGTCGCGGTCAACATCGAGATCGAAGCCTCGCGCGAGCAGTGAAATGATCCTCTTCGTGCTCACGTGGGTCGGTCTCGGCTGCTGGTGCGTCTGTTTTTGGTGGATGCATCGCATCTCCTCACGCCAGGATGCCATGCTGAAAGAGCTCCACGAAATGACGACGCGCATTGAACAGATTTCGCAGGCCGAGCACGATTTGATCCGCGAAGTGCATCCGCAAGTGGGCGAAATCAAGGAGCATGTGGAAAATGTCGCGCAAGCCGTCTCGCCCGGGGGTTCGGATCCGCCGCGATCGGCATCTTGATTGGCCGGACGTGCGCGCGAAGATCGACATTTTCTTTTGCGAAAATCTCACGCGCTGATGGAAATCACGCCCCTCGGAGATTCTGCGCTCATCGTGCACGTTCGTGATCGATTCGAAGATGCGCCTGAGGAAACGTTAAAAGAAGTCTTGGAGGTGTTTCGACGAATCGAGAATGCGCGCATCCCAGGCGTGATCGAACTTGCACCGGCATATACAACAGTCGCGGTCTTCTTCGACCCGGTTCGCGTGATCGACGACGCAGTCGAACCCAATCGTGCAATTGGATGCCTTACGCAAAAAATTCGCGAAGCGCTCACCCGTGGCAAGCGCAAGCAAAGCAAGGCATCCGCTGCGCGCGTAATCGATATTCCTGTTTGTTACGATTCGGAGTTCGCCATCGATCTTGAAGATGTAGCGCGACATGCGCTGATATCGCCAAACGAAGTTGTCGATCTTTACAGCGCGGCGGAATATCGCGTGAACTGCATCGGATTTACTCCTGGGTTTCCGTATCTCACCGGTCTTCCGAGAAAATTGGCAACACCGCGCCGTGCGACGCCGCGGAAAAAAATTCGCGCCGGATCGGTCGCGATCGGTGGCGCGCAAACCGGTATTTATCCTCAAGAGTCTCCCGGCGGTTGGAATGTAATCGGCCGTACACCAGTGCTATTATTCGATCCGCAAAGAGATCCCCCGGTACTTTTGCGGACCGGCGATCATGTGCGTTTCCGCGCGATCACGCGGGAAGAGTTTGAGGCATTGAACTGATGAACCTGATCGTGGCGCGCGCCGGTTTTCTCACCAGCGTTCAAGATATTGGCCGCACTGGTTATCGCCAGTTCGGCGTTTCCAGTGGTGGTGCGCTTGATCTGCATGCGATGCAAGTCGCTAACTTGTTGGCTGGCAATGATGAGAGCGGCGCAGGATTAGAAATCACACAAGGAAATGTTCGTTTGCGCTTCGAAGATGAGCGCATCATTAGCTGGTGCGGCGGCGATTACGAAGCTTGTGTCGCATCGCGTCCGATCCCAGCCGGACATTCCGCGTTGGTTTCGGCGGGAGACGAATTATCAATCGCCGGTCCACGGGAGGGCTGTCGTGGCTGGCTGGCGATCTCCGGTGGAATTGCCGTGCCGCTCGTTCTCGGAAGTCGTTCAACCGATTTACGCGCAAATTTTGGTGGACTGGACGGTCGCGCATTGCGCGATGGCGACACTGTTCCGCTCGGCGAAAATTCCAGGCGTGCACAAATTTGCGTCGGCAATCTGAGTACGGAACGAATCGCCCAGTGGAGCGCGCCCAAGCCATGGTCGCAAACGGCGAGTGTTACTCCGGTCTTGCGTGTCGTCCGCGGCGCAGATTGGGACCGCTTCAACGGTTCAACGGATCACGCATTAACGAGCGAGGAATTTATGGTCTCGCCCGATTCAGACCGGATGGGAGTCAGATTCGACGGTCCTGAACTGCGCCAAAATGACCATGTCGATCTTGTGT
>CATPBS010000136.1 GCA_955652715.1 uncultured Candidatus Udaeobacter sp. | reverse complement strand
TGCAACGACAACGCGAAAATCGACATTTGAACTTTGTGCGGTTCGAGTCATTGCAGTCGTTAACTGAGCAAGGATCGACGGCAGGAACACCAATGCCGTAAGGCAAAGAAATTGAAAAAAGCCTTTGCGGTAAATCTGAAACGTCTCCGCCAAAATCTGGCCGAAGCTGCGATGTTGCAGCTGTAGCGGCGGCTGTGTCACCAGGCGGCCGCTGGTCGCCGCGAGCGCCCCTACGTCAAACAATCCCGGAATCGCCGCCGCAGTGCTCCAAAGATCGGCACTCGCGTTTCGGGCTTCGTTTTCAGGAAGGAGCCGCCCCTCGCTCTTCCATTCACGGAGCGTCTCGATATCCGCCGGTCCAAATTCTTTTCCCTGCACGCGCACGATCCATTCTTCCGCCATGCCTTGATCATCCAGCATCATGCATCCAGAATCCAGCATCAGCCTTTCCAATGAAACTGCTGCTCATCGACGGTCATTACTATGTTTACCGCTCGTTTTTCGCTATCCCGAATCTGTCCAATTCTCGCGGCGAACCGACGAACGCCATTTTCGGCTTTACGAAAACGCTGCGGCTAATGCTGAAACATTTGCAACCCGAGTTAGGGGCAGTGGTTTGGGACGAAGGGGTGCCGCAGAAGCGAGTGGAACTGCAACCTGCCTACAAGGAAACGCGCAAAGAGATGCCCAAGCCCATGATCCCTCAGCTCGAGTTTATCCAGAAACTCACACCGTTGCTGGGTTTTCGAAACATTTCCCTCCCGGATACCGAGGCCGATGACCTGATCGGCTGTTATGCCATCGCCGCGTGCAAGCGGCCTGGGATGGAAGTTGTGCTTGCAACCAACGACAAGGACCTTTATCAGCTCGTCGGGCCTTGTGTTAAAGTCTATACCACAGCGAAAGCGGATCTCGCGTCGCCCAAGGATGCATTCGCGTTGCTAAGCGAAGACGAGGTCACTGCAAAATGGGAGGTTCCGCCCAAGCTCATTGGCGATGTGCTCGCGTTGACCGGCGATTCGGTCGATAACATCCCCGGAATCGGCCTTGGCCGCAAAACCGCCGCGGCGTTGATTCGCGAGTTCGGCGGGTTGGAACCCTTGCTGAGCAACAGCGACAAGGTGAAAAGTGCGCGAACGCGGGAGAAGCTCGCCAACGCTCGCGATCAAATTTTGCAAAACCGAAAAATGGTCGATCTCGATTGCGATCTTAAATTGCCGGTGGCGATCGAGGAACTCCGAATCGAACCCAACTACCCTGAGCTTATTGCAGCCCTGGAGAGGTGCGAGTTTAAGTCGCTGCTTCAGGAGGTGCGCGATGAAGCTCAGCGGGCTAGCACTGGCACGCAGGATGTCCTTCTGTAGTAAAAGCTGCCGTCAGCGGTTTTCCGGGCGAATTATGGAAGCTCCGGACGCGATGCCGGCGGTTGGCATAATCGTCTAAAGGTCAGGATTTAGCATCAGACACGAATTTTTCGTAAGAAATTCGAACAAACTCCGCGACCCGCTGTCGAAGTTAACAGGTTAAGGCGATTCGGGTGGTAGCACGATTTTCTTAGATTCGTTGTTTCTCCTTAACGTGCGCTGCCCGAATCTTTTTTTTCTCATTCGAGAAAAAACGGCGGGAGATTGCCGATTTTGTTTCGCTCTATATGCCTTCAGGCACCGCGACTTGCCGTGGACGATCGCAGCGCGCTTTATACACTGGTGGCTAATAGACCCAATAGCATTTCGCACTTATCATCGGCATTGCTCCTGCGCTCATGAAGCCAAACCATTACGACCCCATCGCCGCCGCCCTTAGAGAAGACATCGGCGACGGCGACGTCACGACTGATTTCTTCGTGCCGGAATCGCTGCACGCAAGCGGACGGATCATCGCGCGTGAAAAGGCCGTCGTTGCCGGCGCCGGAGTAGCTGCGGAAGTTTTTCGGCAGGTCGACCCTTCGACGGACATCCAGATTACTTGCCGCGATGGCGACGACGTTGCTGTCGGCGAAAGCATCATTGAGGTGCGTGGCCTGGCGCGGTCGATTCTGAAGGCAGAACGCGTCGCGCTGAATTTTTTGCAACGTCTCTGCGGGATCGCAACGCTTACCCGCGAATTTGTTAACGCTATCGGAAACGATTCGGCCAAGATACTGGATACGCGCAAAACCACCCCTGGGTTACGTGCGTTGGAAAAAGCTGCAGTAGTCGCTGGTGGCGGCGTTAATCACCGTTTCGGGTTGTATGACATGGTGCTCGTAAAAGACAATCATCTGGCCGCACTCGAAGGGCTTTCCAGTCTTGCCGATCGAATTCGTCGTCTTCGCCAGGAACGGCCAAACATCCGCATCGAAGTGGAGGCTGATGATCTTGAACAAGCCCGCGCTTTTGTCGAGGTGAACGGCATAGACGTTATCCTTCTCGACAACATGACACCCGCGCAGATTCGGGAAGCTGTGGCGCTGAGACGGAACGACATCAAATTCGAAGCAAGCGGCGGCATCACCTTGAAAAACGTGAAGCGCTTCGCAGCCACCGGAGTCGATTACATTTCCATTGGCGCGCTAACGAACGCCGCTCCCGCGATCGATATCGCGCTGGAAATGACGCATGTTCCCGGCTGAGATGGCGGATCGGATGATCGCTGATCAACTGCAAGCTCACTTGCCCTGCGCCACGATTGGACGGCAGATCATTGT
>CATPBS010000135.1 GCA_955652715.1 uncultured Candidatus Udaeobacter sp. | reverse complement strand
TGCCGATCCTCGTAATTCTGACGCCATACATCTACGGGTTTCACAGTCAGGCACCCTCTCGAAAATGGTTGCGAGAGATTTTTAACGAATTGACCGGCGCAGTTCCAATCGCTTTGCAAAATCGCAAACGCGCCTGGTTTACCGACACCCTCGAAGACGTTAACGGCGTTGCCACTACTATCCGCAAAATGACGGCCGCCGGAGCAGCAGCCGGCAAGGAACTCATCGTCGTGACTTCCCGGAGCAACCTGCAAATTTATGACATCCCAATTAAAAACTTCCCGCCCATCGGCGAATTTGAATTGCCCGAGTACGAACTGCAAAAATTGAGTTTCCCGCCGATTCTCCAGATTCTCGATTACGTACAATGCGAGAAATTCACCGAGATTATCATCAGCACGCCTGGACCGATCGGGTTGACTGCACTAATGGCCGCCAAGATGCTCAACCTGCAAACGAGCGGCATTTATCACACCGATTTTCCGCAATACATCCGAATTCTTACCGAGGACAGCTTCCTTGAAAGCGTGGCATGGCGTTACATGCATTGGTTCTATGGCCAGCTCGATACCGTTTTTATCAACTCCGAAGAATATCGGCAAAGCTGGATCAAACGAGGGTTCGACCCCGCAAAACTGAAAATTTTACCGCGCGGGCTCGACACCGAGCTGTTTCATCCCGCACAACGCGAACCGGCGTTCTTCGAAAAATTCGGCGCGGGCAATGGCGAGGTACGCCTTCTTTACGTGGGCCGTATTTCACGAGAGAAAGACCTCGACCTCCTGGCGGCCGCTTATCGCCGTCTTCGGGACGACGGGTTGCCAGTCCAACTTTTCATCGTCGGTCACGGCCCTTACTCCGAGGCGTTCGCAAAATCTTTGCCCGAAGCGTTTTTCACCGGCTACCTCACAGGCAGAGAGTTGGCCACCGCATATGCATCCGCAGACATCTTTGTTTTTCCCAGCACAACCGATACGTTTGGCAACGTCATCCTTGAAGCGCAGGCGTGCGGCCTGCCAGTGATCGTCTCCGACTCCGGCGGGCCCAAGGAATTAGTCGAAGACAAGGCCAACGGTCTGATCACCAAGTCACACGACGTGGAAGACTTCGCACGCGCCATTCGAGCGCTGGTGACCGATCCCGCGCTGCGGGAACGCATGGGCAAATTCGCTCGAAACAGCGTCGTCGACCTGAGCTGGCCAAGCGCATTCGGCAGATTCTGGGCCACCACCGCGGGTTAGGTAAATACTCCCACTCGATTGCGCGAAACGGCTCTCCCTTGACCCAGATGGAACATGAGTTTCCGCCCTAGCGCTTAGCGCTTCAACCCTGCGACACGGTTCCTCTGACCGATGCCCGCCACCAACGTGACCCATTGAATGCATGCCGCCATGGAATCCGCTGAAGCCGGACCTAAAACTGGAGCCGTGACCAACACCCCGCGTAGTACTCATCCTGGCGGTGTGGCCTCTGCCGATGTTCGTAGCGCTTTTGCCATGAACCGTCGTCGCGTTCTTGCCATCAGCCATGTGAGCGTTCTACGCATACGATGCTGCATTACCTGAGTGGCGCGCGTTGCTGACTACTTTGCCGAGGTTCAGCCCGTAGTCGTGTGCAATTTTACCCCAGCCTTCGCCGCCGTGGAACTTGCCTACGATCGTGTCGAAGCTCTGCCCGGAGGTGTTAGCCAGCACGTGCGCCTTCTCTAGTCCACCCCAGCCAAGTCCGGTTGATGCCGTTTCTGCCTGCAGCGTGGCGTAATTAAACTCCTTTTACGAATACACGTTTCCATTTTGATCCGACCGATGGTTCCCTGATCTGCAAAAAAATTTGCTGTAGCCGGCATCGTTGATGCCGGATGGCCGGGATCCTCGATCCCGGCTACAGATTCCACGGCAGCGCGTCCAGATCGACATTGCCGCCAGTAAGAATAATTCCGACGCGCTTCGCGCTGACGTCGATCTTAGCCTCTTGAATCGCCGCATATGGAACAGCAGCCGAAGGCTCTATGATGATCTTCATTGTCTCCCAAATCGTGCGCATGGCCGATACGATCGCTTCCTCGCTCACGGTCATAATGTCGTCCACGTAACGCTGGATAATCGCAAAATTTGGCTCGCCGACATTTGTTCGCAGTCCGTCAGCAATCGTAAATTTTTTTTGGGTGACAATTCGTCGCCCGGCGCGAAATGATTGCGCGGCATCGTCCGCGTTGGCCGGCTCAACTGCGATTACTTTGATTTTGGGCCGCATCGATTTGGCTGCGACCGCCGTCCCGCAGAGCAAGCCGCCGCCGCCGACTGGACACATCACAAGGTCGAGATCGGGAACTTCTTCGAGCAATTCGACCGCCGCTGTCCCCTGCCCCGCTATCACATTTTCGTTTTCAAAAGAGTGAATCAGCGTCGCGCCGGTTTTCGCAATTGCGTCGGCGCATGCGACCTCGCGCGCTTGTTCCGTCGGTTCGCAAAAGACAATGTGCGCGCCATAGCCTTCCACTGCGCAGATCTTCACCTTCGCCGAGTTCGAGGGCATCACGATGTGCGCAGGAATGCCTCGCAGTTTCGCCGCGCGTGCCACTGCCGCACCATGGTTGCCCGACGAATGCGTCGCCACGCCGCGTTGTGCGGCGACATCGTTGAGCAAAAAGACGGCATTCGTGGCCCCGCGCGCCTTGAACGCACCGATCTTCTGAAAGTTTTCGCATTTAAGAAACAATGACGCCCCGCTCGCCTCATCCAACCGCGAGCTCGTCAGCACAGGCGTGCGATGAATGTATGGTCGAATTCGCCTATCCGCTGAGCGGATGGTATCGAGATCGAGCCGCATGGTTGATCGTATCCGGCAGATGCAAGCAAAACAAACGCGAGATTCTTATACCGCGGTTGGGCTACGAAAATGCTCTGGCCGCGGGCCGACACCAATAAAACGAGCGGGCAATTGTCGCAGAATCGGAAACCATTTTAGCAAACGAAGCACAAAGGGCAACGAATTACGCCTTCCTGACGCGCGACCGGTAACGACTCGACGATGAATGAAAACCTGCAAGCCCTGGATCAGCCGCGTCGGCCATTCGCGCCGCGCCTGTACTTTTCGCAAATCGTTCACGGAAACTGCACCACTCCGCAATTTCTCGGCAAGTAGATTCGCCGTCGCGACGGCATCCTGGATGGCGAGGTTAATCCCAACGCCGCCGACGGGCGACATGGCATGCGCAGAATCGCCGATGCAAAGTAGTCCTTCGCGGCACCAATCGCGCAGACGATTGATTTGCACCGTAAGCAGTTTGATCTTCGACCAGTCATTCAACTCAGTCACTCGATCCCGCAGAAATCGGGCGAAGCTGACGATGTCATTTTGAAATTGCGGCAGACCGCGCTCTTTGATCTCGTCGAACCCACCTTTTGGAATGACGAATCCGCACTGCCAGTAACCGCCGCGGTCGAGTAACACGAGCAGTTTGCCGTGTTGAAAAAAGCCGAACGATTGTTCCGGGTCGTCTTGTTTCTTAGAAATTCGCATCCAGAGGGCGTCGATTGGCACGCCAAACTCGCGTCTCTCAAGGCCGGCGCGCGCTTGAATGATTGAATGCCGTCCGTCCGCGCCAATCACGAGGTCGGCGCGCACTTCCAGTTCGCCGCGAGGAGTTTTTGCGCGCACGCCGACGACGCGGCTGTTCTCGATGAGCAGATCGACGACCTCACTTTCCGTGCGCAGTTGGAACGTTGGAAACTGCTTGGCATGGCTCGACAGGAAATTGAGAAAATCCCACTGCGGCATGAACGCGATGAATTTGCAGCGCGTAGGAAGGCTGGTGAAATCAGCGACCGGCACGACCTGCCCATTGACCACAGCGCGCAGTTCTCGCACTTCCTGATGCGGCTGTTTCA
Source organism: uncultured Candidatus Udaeobacter sp. (assembly GCA_955652715.1). Classification (GTDB taxonomy): domain Bacteria; phylum Verrucomicrobiota; class Verrucomicrobiia; order Chthoniobacterales; family UBA10450; genus Udaeobacter. The sequence goes on along the minus strand of CATPBS010000135.1, from coordinate 2,684 downwards.
GAAATTCGTCGAGCAAGCCAAGTTCGTGCATCAACTCCAGCGTCGACGGATGAATCGTATCTCCGCGGAAATCGCGATTGAAGTCGGCGTGCTTCTCCAGCACCGCCATGGGCACGCCAGCCCGCGCAAGCAAATAACCGGCCATCATACCTGCCGGTCCACCGCCTACGATCACGCAGCGCGTTTGCAATTTCTCAGACATCTTCGTCGCAGCAAAATAAGAAACCACGGATTACGCGGATAGCACAGATGACAACCTATTTGATCCACAGATTTACACAGATGGACACAGATTATTCAGAGAAGTCGGAGGCTTGGCGTACTAATTCGCTTCCTTAATCTGCGGGAATCTGCGTAATCTGTGGACAATAATTGGTTGCGGCTTCGCCGCTTTGGGCAATCCGTGGTTAAACCAATGAGCAATAATCAGCCGCTTTTTCTGAACGAAGATCAGGTCCGGAAGCATCTGCGGATGGGTGACTTGATTCCTACGATGGAGAAAGCGCTGATCGATTTTTCCACAGGCAAAGTGATACAGCCGGTGCGGTCGGTCATTAGCGTTGATCCACCCGGAGGATTTCTGGGTCTGATGTCGGCGCTTACTCCAGACGGGCTCGGACTCAAGGCCGTGACGTTCTATCCGTCGAATTTGGAGCGCGGCATCCCGACACACATGGCGACGATTTTTCTTGTCGAGCCGGCGACTGGCATGCCGCTCGCGATCATGGATGGAAGGCTAATCACCGAGATGAGAACGGCAGCAGTCTCAGCAGCAGCCACAAAACTTCTCGCTCCGCCAGATGCGAAAATCCTCGCGATTCTGGGCAGCGGTGTGCAAGCGCAGAGTCACGTGGAGGCATTGCGACTGGTTCGGAATTTCGAAGCAATTTGTGTGTGGAGTCCAAGGCGCGAGCACGCTGAACGATTCGCGAAAGAAATTGGCGCTACGGCGACATCTGCCGAAGAAGCAGTGCGCGGCGCAGATGTCATCGTCACAGCCACGAACTCGAAGACAGCAGTGTTAAAAGGATCATGGTTAAAGCCGGGTTGTCACGTGAATGCCATCGGCGCGTGTCGCCCTGACTGGCGCGAGCTCGATGATGAAGCAATGAGCAACGTCGTCTTCGTCGATTCGCGCGAAGGCGCGCTAAAGGAATCCGGCGACGTGATTCTCTCCTGCGCGAAGATTCACCTCGAACTCGGCGAAGCGCTGGCCGCCAAGGTTCCATCGCGTGCAAATGAAACGACCATTTTCAAATCCCTCGGAATGGCCGTGGAAGATATCGCTGCGGCAATGCTCGTGTATCGAAGCGTTATTTTCGCGGCAAGGCCGTCAACTGATTAGAGACTAGTTGCCATCCTGCCGGACCTTTTACCCAAACATGCGTACTCCGGTATTGGCCGCTGGTCGGTTGACCAGCGTACTGTCCCTTGATGGTCACGCGGCTCGTCGCGACGGCGCTGTTTTGATAAACGCGCACCGTGATATTTTCCTCTTCATTGATCGATTCCAGAGTGGTTGCGCCGGATTTAATGTTCGCGAGCCGCTGCGCTTTCGTCGCTACGTCTCCGGATGCATTCACAAACACGTAATCATCAGCCCAGATTTTTTCCAGCGCAGGAATATCCCGCTGCAGCAAGGCTGTCTTGTAGTTTTCGATCGTCTGTCTGACTTCCTGTTCACTTTTTTTGTCGGTTGACTCTTGTTGGGCTTCTCCGAATGCAAACGACAGGAACGTAACGGTGACGGCGATGTACGGGGTCGTCCACTTCATGGTTAAACTCCTTTGCAGTTTCTTAACCGACCTTAAACAGGTGGCGCAAGTCTGATTCCGCCGATTTCATAGAACGCTTGCAAAGCAAATCCATGACGGAACAGTTGGCAGCAATGCCGACCGACATTGAGGAGCTAAATTCGAAAATCGAGCGCGCTGTTGCCGGCGGGCAATTGATTCAATCGACGGCAAAAAACATTCGCAGCCTTTTGGCCGGAGCTACGACGGATCTCTATTTCAAGTCCGTCAACCAGCTGGCCGATGGCTGTGAATGGTCAGAGTTGAACGATCGCTTCTACCAAACTCTTGCGTTCGGAACTGGCGGACTGCGTGGGCGGACAATTGGGAAAATCGTTACGATTGCGGAGCGCGGGACCGCGCGCGAAGACGAGCGACCCCAATTTCCCTGCGTCGGCACGAACGCGATGAATTTTTTTAACATCAACCGTGCAACGCGTGGACTTATTGCTTATCTGCACGATTGGAATCGGCGCAAAGAAATTTCAGCGAAGCCAAAGCTTGTGATCGCGCATGATCCGCGATTTTTCTCAAAGGAATTCGCTGAGCTTGCTGCGAGGATCGCAGCTGAAAATGGTTGCGAAGCATCCGTGTTCGAAGGTCCACGTTCCGTGCCGGAACTTTCGTTTGCGGTTCGTTATCTCAAGGCAAGCGCTGGCGTTGTGATCACAGCGAGTCACAACCCGCCGTATGATAATGGTTACAAGGTTTATTTTAGCGACGGGGCGCAAGTGATCGAGCCGCACGCCAGCGGCATCATTGCCAAAGTGAATGCGATCACGACTGAATCGTTCACACCGCTTCCAAAAGAACGACAAGGAAACTTGACGACGATCGGAAAGGATATCGATCAAGCTTACATGCGGGGGCTCGAAACTTTGATTCTCTATC
>CATPBS010000134.1 GCA_955652715.1 uncultured Candidatus Udaeobacter sp. | reverse complement strand
TTTGCTGTTTATTTCACTATCCTCATCCTCGCCAGCAGTTCGCTCTTCGCGCAGAAGCGCAACATCACCGAAAAAGATCTGTTCGATTTCGTCTGGATCGGCGATTCGCAGATTTCGCCGGACGGCTCGCGTGTCGCGTTTGTGCGGGTCACCGTCAACGAGAAAAAAGAAGGCTATAACACTTCGATTTGGTCTGTACCGGTGTCAGGGGATGAAGCGCCGCATCAACTGACAAAAGGCGAACACGATTCCGCACCCCGCTGGTCGCCGGACGGAAAATTCCTACTGTTCGTTCGCGCAACTGAAAAGGACGGCAAACCTGAGCCGCCACAACTGGCTATCCTGCCGATGGCCGGTGGCGATTCCTTTGTTTTCACTGATTTGCCGAAAGGCGCTGGGAATCCCGTCTGGTCGCCGGACGGAAAAACCATCGCGTTCACCAGTGAAACGAACGCGGGGGACATGGCGAAGCAGGAAAAGCAAAATCGCAAAGAAGAAGAATTAAAGAAAAATCCGAGCGCCAGACCGGGGTCATCCGCCTTCGCTAAAGCTCCGTCGGACAAGCCGACTCCGGATACTGTAGGCGAGGCGGAATCTGAACATGAGAGCGACATCCGTGTGATCACGCAGGCTGTGTATCGTCAAGACAATGAAGGCTACGCCGACCCAAAGCACGCGACGCACATCTGGATTGTGACCGCGCCGCACGGTGCCGGAGAAAAACTGAAACCACGCCAAGTCACTACGGGCCGATTCGATGAGGAAAACGCGATTTGGTCCAAGGACGGCGCGCAAATTTATTTCACATCTAGCCGGATCGACGAACCCTACTACGAACTGCCGAGGACTGATCTTTACTCGGTGGCCGCAGCCGGCGGCGAACCCGTAAAGATCACTACGATTGATCTCAACACGCAGTTCGGCCCGGACTCGGGTACGTTATCTCTCAGTCCGGACGGCAAACAGATTGCGTTTGTGGCTTCAACTACGCAGCCGATCAATTCGTACACGCAGCCGGACCTGTGGGTACTTGATCTTTTGCCGAATGCAAAGCCGCGGAATCTCACCGCGAGCCTGGATCTGGACGTCGGCGGTTTTTTGATCGCAGACAGCGCGCCGCCCCGGTCGCGCGGACGAAACGTGCCGATTTGGACGACAGACGGTAAAGGTCTCATCGAAGTTTACGCGAAAGAGGGCAAAGTCAATGTCGCTTTGTTCGATGCAGCCAACGGCGAAGTGAAAGATCTAACCTCTGGAAACCAAGGCGTGATGAGTTTTCGCGCCGCGCCCGACGGCTCGAAGTTGATCTACGTCGCTTCGACCCCAACGCGCATCAACGATCTTTTTGTCTTTGATCGCGCAACGCCTAATGCGCCGCCCAAGCAACTGACGCACATCAATGATGAGCTATTCTCGAAACTGAATCTCACCGAGCCGGAAGAGATTTGGTACGACAGTTTTGACGGCAAACATATCCAGGCCTGGTTGCAAAAGCCGCCCGATTTCGATCCCCACAAAAAATATCCACTGATTCTAAACATTCACGGCGGTCCGCACACTGCTTACGGTTACATTTTCGACCACGAATTTCAGTGGATGGCGGCCAGGGGCTACGTCGTGCTTTATCCAAATCCGCGCGGGAGCACTAGCTACGGTCAGGAATCTGGCAATGTCATTCAGTATCATTATCCCGGAGACGATTACAAAGATCTGATGGCCGGCGTAGATGAAGCGATCAAACGCGGTTACGTCGACAAAAAAAAACTTGGGGTAACAGGCGGAAGTGGCGGCGGGTTGCTCACGAACTGGGTGGTGGGGCAAACGAGCCGCTTCGCCGCAGCCGTTGCGCAGCGTGATATCGCCAGTTGGGAGGATTGGTGGTATTCGGGGGACTTTACACTGTTCCAGCCCAATTGGTTCAAAGCGCCGCCATTCGAAGATCCGGACGAGTATCGGGCTCGATCACCGATCAGTTACATCAATTCGGTGAAGACCCCGATGATGTTTATTCTGGGCGAAACAGATTATCGGACGCCGCCTGGCGCCGGCGGCGAGCAAATGTTTCGCGCGCTAAAATTCCGCAAGATTCCCACAGTAATGGTGCGTTTTCCCAACGAATCACATGAGCTTTCCCGCTCTGGGCAGCCATGGCATCGTGTCGAACGGTTGCAGCACATCGTCGGCTGGTTTGACCACTGGTTGATGGGCATGCCCAAGCCGGAATATGAGGTTGCACCGCAACAAGACGTTCCGATCAAGCGAGCCGCGATGCCCGGCAACTAATCGGAGCGACTCCTCGCGTTGTACCGCGCCGGGTGTAACAGCACCTAATCTTCAATTCTCCAAACACGGAACAATTCTGTTATTGGCAGACGATTACCTTTTGTATTTTAGTTACATCGCCTCTTACGTTAGCAACTCGAAGCCGGATCAGGTGTGAGTGGCCATCTTTGAATTGCGAAGGCGTTGGCAAGCGAAACGCATGCCGGCCATTTCCATAACCTGCATCCAGGAGGTCTTGCCGGAACTGATTCGCGGAGATCCTCATCAAGTACCGTTCTCCATCCCAAAGTTCGACTGAAACCTAGGCCTTAGGCTTGTAATTGTCCCACGCCCAGCCAGAAATTTCATTGCAGTCGACGCGCTCGATTTCAGCCAAATAATGCGGCAGCGGATGTGCACCGATACGCCCAGAGAAAATGAGCAAACCGAAGCAAACAAATTGGAAGGTGACGAAAATCGCCAGTGCATTCGAAACCAGACCGTCGCGCCAAAAGCGGTGTACCTTATTCCAGTTGGAAAAAATATGAAATCCTGAAAGCAGCGTCGCCTGATAGAGTCCATAAATGATGTAGTGCGGCTCGATTCCATGCCACAAGCCCATCAATCCGAAGGCCAGAAAATAGCCGAGAATTGGAGCGGCCTCCTTATGTGCAAACCATTTGCCGCGCATGGCCGCATAGAGGAAGCGCATGTAAACGTGATCGCGGAACCAAAACGAAAGCGTGATGTGCCAACGATTCCAGAAATCGCGGATATTCCGGGCGAGAAACGGACGATCGAAGTTTTCCGGAGTATGGACGCCGAAAAGATAACTGAGAGCAATGGCAAAAGCGCTGTAGCCGGCAAAATCAAAAAACAAGTAAAAGCTGTAAGCATACATGTAGCTGAGCAACGCGGGAAAGCTCCCGCTGCTGGCAGCGCGCTCGAGCCAGTGTTCTTTGATCAACTCCGCGACTATGAACTTGTAAAATAATCCCCGGAAAAACCGATGCACCGCGCCATCTAAATCGATCAGAAATTCGGCGCGTGTGCGCTTCCGTCGCCAATCCGTGGCGAACCGCCGATATCGGTCGATCGGCCCGGCGGAAATCGTCGGGAAAAAGAAAAGGAACCCAAATAAATCGATCGTGCCAGGCGCGGCGATCACCTTATCTCGCAGACAAAACACAATATCGAGTGCGCGAAACGTGATGTAGGAAATGCCGAGAAAACCAAACTGACTTCCGGGAGAAATAATCGGAATCAATTTCGTTGCCGCTAACGGAATCAGACTTGCTCCGATGCTCGACGTCTCTCACATTCTCGCCCTTCGTTTCTGCTCCTTTCAATCAATAAGTATCTCAGGGCAACACTCAGGGCGAGAGTGCCGGCCAGGCCAATGGCAGCGGTGAAATACTCTTTAAGCGGACGCAAGTCACTGTGAGG
>CATPBS010000133.1 GCA_955652715.1 uncultured Candidatus Udaeobacter sp. | reverse complement strand
GCCCCTCCAAGTTCCACTTTAGAAAATCTTCGATCTTTGCGGGCTGACCATTTTCGTAAACGCGAAACAGACAGATGTCGAGATCGTAACGAGGATATTCGAAGTTGTCGGGGTCACCGCCGAAAAAAGCCATCTGCTGCTCGGGCGCGAAGACGAGCCGCACATCGACGTAGCGTTTATACCGATAAAGGTGATACGCGCCGCCCTGATAAAGCGTAACGACGTCGGATCGCAAGCCGGTCTTGTCTTTGCTTTCCTTCTCAATTGCCGCGATGACTGAGTTGCGGGCAGTGGAAGCCTGATCGTTCGTCATTCCCGATTTAACCGCTCCATTTACGCGCGCTGTCACGTCTTCGATTGACATCAGCACGTTGAGCTCGAGATCGGTCGATTTGATTTCGTCCGCCTGGGTTCTCGCGTAGAAGCCGTCCTTCAAATAATTGTGCTGCGCATCGCTGATCTTTTGCAGTGTGTCAGCGCCGACATGATGATTCGTAATCACAAGACCATTTGCAGATACAAACGAGCCGCTGCCGCCCGAGTTGAATCGGACGCTGGCCTTTTGCAGATGCTCCAGCCACTGCGGTGTCGGCTCGAACTGATATTTGTCTTTGAGCTGTTTCAGCGGCGGCGAATTGAAAAGCCACATCCCTTCGTCGGCAAGCGCAGATGCAACGAAGCCAGTTGCGCATGCAATAGCGAATGTCCGTAATCTTTGTGGCGACGAAAAAATGGTAAGCATCGCGCAGCATAGAGCGCTGACCTGTGCGCGACAACTATTGCCCTATCGCGTGGCGGGCAATCGGCAGTCGTGATCGGTGGTTGAATCGATCAAAGATAACATCCGAGCATTTTCCAGTGACCGGTTCCGTTTGCGCGCGCCAAGAGAACTGACGACGGCAATCACAGCAAGTGATGCGATGAAGAGGACGACGATGGTAATTTCAAGGAAAGTCAATATCCCGTGCGCGAGCGCCTTCGGAGCCGAACTCATCGCTATGTAAGACACGGGCCAGAATTGCACGGTTACAAAAAACATCGACAACGACACGGACTGCCGTTTTTCTGAATTGGGCGACGGCGGATTGCACGATGTGATCAGCGGTTCTTGATTCATGATTATGTGGAGAGCCAAGTCGAGAAAGATCGAGCGGCTCGATTTCATTCTGCCTGGCGCGCAAAAATCCGGGACCACAGCGTTGCATTATTTTTTAAGCAGGCACCCAGACATCACCATGGGCGATCAGCAGGAAATCCATTTTTTTGATAACGACGCCATGTTCGTTTCCCAAGTGGACTATGAACAATTGCACAAACATTATCCGCTGCTCGCTCCGTCAACCATCACCGGTGATTGCACGCCGAGTTACATGTACTACGAGCCAGCGGCTGAACGGATTTGGAAATACAACCCGCAGATGAAATTGCTGATCATTCTGCGAAATCCGGTCGAGCGCGCCTTTGCGCATTGGAACATGCAACGGTTCAAAACCCGCGAGCCGTTGGATTTTTTTGATGCAGTGCGGGAAGAACAAACGCGCATCGCCGGTGCGCCTCCGGCTGAAGCGCGCCGTTTTGCTTATGTCGATCGGGGATTTTATGGACGGCAACTCGCTCGGCTCTTCAAATTCTTTCCGCGCGAGCAAGTGAAGGTCGTGAAGTTCGAAGAGTTTAAGAAGAACCAGCGCGACACGCTCGCTTCGATCTTTTCCTTTCTTGGGCGCAAACCTTTGCGTTCGGTGCGCAGCAAAGACAGAAACGTTGTGCCATATGAACGGGCGATGAACTGGGAGGAGAAGGTTTTTCTCTACAACCTCTTCGCGGAAGATATCGCAAACGTTGAGAGAATGCTCGGCTGTGATTGCTCAGACTGGAAGTTGTAGCGGTGCTTGTGTTAAGCACGGAACCAAAAAACAAGCGCTCGCCGCGGCGAGCGCCTCTACAACAATTGTCGGTTTCAGCGCTTCGTTTGCTTGAATCGCGGGCGCTGCTTTGGATCCGCTGCAAGCAGTGCTTTCCAACGAAAAATGCGCGCGCCTTTCGACAGAAAATAATCGCGTAATTCCGGAGTAAAGAATGAAGAACCGTCCTGTCGCCGATTGAACTCTAAAAGGAGACGTCCGCCCGGTTTGAGAAATCGCGTTCTGATATCGTTGATGAAGAATTCCCAATCGGCCGGTGACCACTCGATCCATTCACCGTTTTCGTGGCGTGCTATCCGATGGAAACAAACGCGGTGTCCAGTGACGAGATCGAATTTTTTTCCGAGATCGGGAAGAGGCGCCTGTGGATTGATTCGCGCGATGACGCGGCGAACATCGAAGAACCGAGTGGTGCCGCGGAAAAAAGGTTCATCGTCGGGATCGAGACCTAGTCCTTCATGGCCGAAGAGCCTGCAGAGATAAAGAAAATAACCCGGACCGCTGCCAAGGTCGAGAATCCGCAGCGGCCTGCTGCGATCGAGCCAAAGGTCCTGAACACGCTTGACGTTGACGTCGATCCAGTAAGCTGCGTCTTCGTATGCGTTGATCTTTCGCGCATTAGGTCGGTAGGGATACTGCTCGCGCAACCTCTCTAATTCGGTCCTATCAATCGTAGCGAGAATCCGCCGAGCACTCACAGGATGCGTCCAGCGACAAGCGTGCTCCCAAAGGCTTTGCGCCGCGTCGCGGGAAAAGAGCTTTTGAAACTTACGCGAGAGTCGCACATCGAAACGATGCCGCGAACTGTTCAGCAGACAAGTTTAGTGATGACGTTCCTACTCAGGAACGGATGTCCAATTGGATCAGGCCCGTGGAACCTTCGCGGACCATGAAACCGTTTGCCCAGCCGTTGCCCGGATAGAAGTATTGCTCGTAACGCCAAAGCATTTCCAGCGTCGCACCGTTAGACTTCTTCCAGTGGATTCGGTAATACAAGTGCCGCTTCCATGAGGGCGATTGGCCCGTCATGAAATTGAATTCGAGCGGCGTCGGCCAGCTAAGAATGCTCCGGCGGATTTCGATGAAAGCGGCGTCGCCTGCCGGCGGCACAGTAGCGAGGTTCTCCGCTTCTGATCGCAGCGGACCCAACGGGAAAACTTTTTCGCCGTCGGCCAAACCAAGCTGATCATTTTTTGTTGTGCCGATGTTTGGACCCGGACCATTCCTGTCGTTTAGGCTCAGCGCGAGATCGTTAACATGAAGAATGCCGCCGTTCCCACTGCCTTCATAGACGACCGACTTGATTTGACTTGAAGCCATTTCAATCGTTCCAAAGCGATCAAGGAAGAGTGAAAGCTGACGCCCGCCAAAAATCCACGTTGCCAACGTGGCAATGACAAGCGGGATGAGAATCGCAAGCGTGATCAGGATTTTGCGCATTCGATGCTCTCGTTGTAGCCACGGCGCTGTGTCGCCGGGTTTGGAAGTCTATCGGCAGCGCCTCGACACAGCGAGGCAGCTAGAATACTACGCTTTCTTCCGCTGGATATAGTCGTTGACTTGTTCCTCGAGAATCTCGAGCGGCAACGCACCGTTTTTAAGGACAGCGTCATGAAACTCGCGCTGATCGAATTTATCTCCCAGTTCTTTCTCTGCGCGGGCGCGCAACTCCTGAATCTTTAACATGCCGATCTTGTAAGCGCACGCCTGACCCGGCGCGACGATGTACCGTTCTATTTCCGATTTCACCTCTTTTTCGCCCATTCCGGTCTTCTCGCGCATGTACGCGATCGCCTGTTCGCGGGTCCAGCGCTTTGCATGAATGCCGGTATCGACGACCGATCGGACCGCGCGGAAAAGCTCGTCGCGCAGTCGCCCCAAATCTCCGAATGAATCCTGGTCGTACCATCCGGCTTGTTTAGCCAGCCATTCGCAGTAAAGCGCCCACCCCTCCGCATAGGCGGTAAACGGAATCACTTTTCGAAATTGTGGAATGCCTTTGAGTTCCTCGGCCGTCGAGATTTGCCAATGATGTCCGGGTACCCCCTCATGATACGCGAGTGTTGGCATGCTCCACTTTGGCACTTCATTCATGTCGCGGAGGTTCGCGAAAAAAATTCCCGGCCGCGTGCCGTCCATCGCGGGACCCTCGTAATATGCGCCGGGCGCAGTTGCTTCCTTGAATTCCGGCACGCGCCGAACCTCGACTTTCGCGCGCGGCGTCGTGAAAAACAATTGCTTCGATGAGCGCTCTGTCGCTTGCGTGATCAACTCCGTGTATCTCGCCAATGCGTCAGCGCGACCTTTGTCATCGTTTGGATAAAGAAAACGGGGATCTTTTGCGAGCTTGTCCATGGCTTCGCCGATTGGCTGACCCGCAAATCCATTCGCGTCCAGGATTGCTCGCATCTCGCCCTCAATTCGCGCCACTTCGCGCAGACCAAGCTCATGGACTTCGTCCGGCTTGAGCGTGGTGGTGGTGTTTTGGTGTAACTGATAGGCATAGTAAGCGTCGCCCTCCGGCAGTTTCCACACGCCGTCGGCGCTTGTTGTTTTTAATAACATTTCCCGGAAATGATCGATCAGCTTTTGATAGGCTGGGTAAACTTTCCCAGTTATTGCTGTTTCAACCCGCGCCTGGAAATCTGCGCGCTGCGCTTCGGTCAATTCCGCGACTTTAGCGGCGCGGGTTTTAAACGAGGTCGCCAGAATATTCTCCGAAGCCGGCGTCCCGATAAAATCCGTCATTTCCTTGAGTACTTCCTC
>CATPBS010000132.1 GCA_955652715.1 uncultured Candidatus Udaeobacter sp. | reverse complement strand
TCCAAAGGGACATATCATCATAGACGATGGCCGCCGCTACCTGAATCGCACTCGTGAAAAGTTCGATGTGATCATAATCGATCCGCCCCCACCGGTGGAAGCCGCCGGGTCCAGTTTGCTTTATTCCGAGGAATTCTACGCCCTGGCCAAAGCGCACCTGAAGCCGAACGGAATTCTGGCAGCTTGGTTTCCCGGCGCAGATCCCGTGACCGCTCAAGCGATTCTTCGTTCACTTATGAATTCGTTTTCGTTCGTACGCTGTTTTCGTTCCATCGGAGATTTAGGCGTGCATATGCTGGCCTCCCCGGAGCCGATCCCGAATCTTTCCGCCGAGCAAGTCGCAGCAAGAATTCCAGCCGCAGCCGGCAACGATCTGCTGGAATGGGCGTCTTCGCAGGATTTGGCCGGCTATCTTGACCAAGTTTTGTCCAAGGAAATCCAAATCGAAGGCGCATTAAATCCTAACCCGCATATTCGCATTACCGATGACCATCCTTATAACGAGTATTTTTTGCTGCGTCGGTGGCGCTCACATTAGGATGACCGGCCATCGGCGTTTTCATTGTGCCTTTTGGTCGCGGTCGTAACATTGCCCGACAATAAAGACCATGAAGCAGGTCCAACCGAGCACACGCGAGATGGAGCGCATCAACTGGCTGGAATTTCGCGAGTGGGTTCCGGCAAAGATCCAAACCGTTTTGCTGCCGCTGGGAACGCTTGAACCACACGGCGTAGCCCCTAACGGAACGGATATTTTGGCGCCGGTGGCGATGGCGCGCGAAATCGCACCGCGCCTCAACGCGATGATCGCCCCGGTGGTTCCCTACGGATTCACTGGAATCATGGACGCGTACCCTGGCAGCTTTACAGTTCCTGAAGAAATCTTTCGCGGTTATGTTCGCGCCGTTCTTGTCGGGCTGGCAAAGAACAAATTCAAAAATGTTATTCTGCTAAACGGCCACGGCGGCGGGCAAACAGCGATTCTAAACGCGCTTGCGCAGGAAATCGGACGCGAGACGAACACGAGAATTCTCGTCGTGAACTGGTGGTCTTATTGCAGCGACGTGACGCTGGAGGTATTTGGCGAAGACGGCGGTCACGGAGCAGAAAATGAGACCGCGTATATCATGGCGATCGATCCTGCTCTCGTTCGGAAGGAGCATTATAAGAAAGAGATGGCCACAGCGATGCCCCCGCCGAACACGTGGAGCGCCTATCCTTTTCTATCGACGATCATGCTCTACAAGGAAGGCCAAGGATACCCAACGTTTGATTCCGCAAAGGCCAAAAAATATTTCGCAAAGGTAAACGACAAAATCGCCCGTCTAATTCAGGAAACGATTGAGAAATGGGACATGGCTGGAGTGTGAGCGCCGCTGACCCAGAGTTGCTTGCCTGGCTTCGGCCGCGCCGGTAAACTCGGCGTATGGCCGCCCAGGGGATGCAGCAGACACAGAATCTTGCACTGCAGCAAGTTCTTTCGCCGCAGCTGCAACAAAGCCTGCTCATTCTGCAGACACCGCTGCTTGAGCTGCGCAACCTCGTTCAACAGGAAATGGAAACAAATCCGGTGCTCGAGGAATTGCTGGACGAACCCGGCGCCGGTGAGCGCAGCGAGGCTGAACCTTCCGCGGACGATAATTTTAGGAACGAATTCGAGAAGATGGCAAGTCTGGATGAGGAATGGCGCGATTACATGGCGCAGTCGGCCAGCTACAGCTCAGATGGCCGTCGCGGTTCAAAGGAAGCGCAAGATAAGCGCCGGTTCCTTTTCGATTCCATTCCCGTGCAGGAAACGCTTCAACAAAATCTGATCGGGCAACTGAACCAGAGCGTGCTCAGTGCCAGCGATCGCAAAGCTGCGGAGCTGATCATTGGCAATATCGATGACAACGGATTTCTCCAAAGCACGCCGGAGGAAATGGCGCTGCACTCGGGAATTCCAAAGGAAGATTTCGACAAGATGCTGGCGCTGATCCAAAGCTTTTATCCGGCGGGCGTGGGCGCGCGTGATTTGCGCGAGTGTTTGCTCATTCAACTGCGGCGAGAAGGAAGAGAACGCAGCCTCGAGTACAGAATTGTCTCCGAGCACATGGAAGACCTGGGCAGGCGACGCTTTCCCGAGATCGCTCGCCGGATGGGGATTACCGTTGAAGACGTGCAAAAGGCCGCTGACAAGATCGCGCGGCTAAATCCTCGTCCTGGCCAGGTTTTCGCTGCTGCGCCGCAAAACTATGTGCTGCCCGACGTGATGGTGGAAAAGGTGGGTGGCGAGTATCAGATCATGTTAAACACTGAGCAGATTCCGCATCTGCGGATCAGTAATTTATACAAGGACATCATCGCGTCCGGCGACGCCCAGAGCAGCGAAGTCAAAAATTACGTCCGCGACAAGATCCGGAGCGGAAAATTCCTGATCCGCTCGATTCATCAACGCCAGCAAACAATTTTCAACATTGCAGAGCAGATCGTTTTGCGGCAGCGCGATTTCCTTGAGCATGGCCCGTCGCATCTGAAGCCGATGACCATGGGAGAGATTGCCGATACAGTCGGCGTGCACGAAACCACGGTGAGCCGCGCTGTATCCGGCAAATACATGGCCACGCCCCAGGGCGTTTTCGATATGAAATACTTTTTTACCTCAGGTTATCAAACCGCGACCGGGGACTCACTGAGCAACATCAGTGTGAAAGAAGCCGTTCTTGACTTGGTGAAACACGAGAATGGCAGTGCGCCGTTGAGCGATCACGAGATTGTCGAAATTCTCGGCGAGCGCGGCATTCCTATCGCGCGGCGCACCGTGGCCAAGTACCGCACCGAGCTGAATATTCTTCCCAGCCACATGAGGCGAAAGTATTGACGCGAAGCGTTAGTGATTCGTTACAAAAGTTACATCGTTACAACGCTGTAGTGACGGCTGTCTCAGCCGCGGATTCACCACTTTTAACTTTGTAACTCTTGTAACCCTTGTAACACTCAACGAAGTCATGACTCCCTCCCTTCGCGCCGCCGTAATCGCTGAATGGCGTGGCCTTCCCGAGAGAAAAATGCGACCAGATCGTTGGCAAGCGCCGGCCGATGCGCTGCCGAAACTGATGCAGCGCCTAGGACTCCGCGAACGCTTGCATGAAACAGAGGTCATCGACGCCTGGTCAAAAATCGTCGGCGAATTCATCGCCGCGCATTCTGCGCCGGTAGCGTTGCGCGACGGCATCCTCTACGTCCGCGTGCTCCAGCCAGCGCTGCACTATGAACTCGAGCAAGTTTCGAAGATGGATATCCTGCGAAAATTGAAACAGCGCTTCGGCGGCAAGACCATTCGCGATGTGCGTTTCCGGGTCGGTTGATTCAACCACGAATGCACACCAATGGACACAAATACATGAGTGCATTGACAGCTTTGTAGCCGTGGTCGGCGACCGCGGCAGCCCGTCTAGCCTAAATGTTAAGACCGACTAGCGCTTCGTTGCGTCCCCCCGGGTCATTCGCGTCTGGTTAATCAAAGGATTTTAGATTACTTCGGCCGGCAGATTCAGGAGAAGTTATTGAGTGAATTATTCTCGATGAAACTCTCGGCGCTTTTTCTTTACGACTTGCGTCCCGCTTTGCTAAAAGTCCTCCTGGGCAGGGCCTCGCGAGCGCAGGCAATGAC
>CATPBS010000131.1 GCA_955652715.1 uncultured Candidatus Udaeobacter sp. | reverse complement strand
GCCTCCATGATCCCGCTCGCGGGGAGCGCCTACACCTACTCGTACGTCACGATGGGCGAGCTGGTCGCATGGATCATTGGGTGGGATTTGATCCTCGAATACGCCGTGGCGGCAGCGACGGTCGCCATCGCCTGGAGCGAATATGCGAATCGCGTGCTCGAGTGGTTCGGGATGCGCATTCCGTACCAGTGGTCGCACTCACCTTTCGAACATGACCCCGCAGGGTTACACGGAATTATGAATGTCCCGGCGGTGGTCATCCTGCTGGTGCTGACCCTTCTGCTGATTCGCGGTACGAAGGAATCGGCTTTCGTTAATGGACTGATCGTTGTCTTGAAAACAACCATCGTGCTGCTCTTCATCGGAATTGGGTGGAGCTTCATCAATCCGGCGAACCACACACCGTTGATTCCGGCGGCAACTACTTACGTTACACCGCAAGGGATCACCCACGCCTACGGCGGAATCCTAGGTATTCTGGGCGCAGCCGGCGTGGTTTTCTTCGCCTACATCGGCTTCGATGCTGTCTCGACCGCCGCGCAGGAAGCGAGGAATCCAAAGCGCGACATGCCTATTGGGATTCTTGGCTCGCTGGCCATTTGCACGGTTCTTTATGTGTTGTTCGCTTACGTTCTGAGCGGCGTGGCCACAGTGCAGGATTTTCGCTCGGCCGGTCGTGAAGCGTCGGTCGCATTCGCGATCACCAAATACATGCACGGGTACGAGTGGCTCTCCAGGTCAGTGACGATCGCGATCCTCGCTGGATTCTCGTCGGTTATTCTGGTGCTGTTGCTCGGGCAGTCGCGCGTCTTTTTTTCGATGAGTCGCGACGGACTTGTGCCGAGGATTTTTTCGGACGTGCATCCGCGGTTTAGAACGCCCTACAAATCGAACCTGCTCTTTTTTGTCTTCATCGGCCTGATCGCGGCGTTCGTGCCGGCGGACGTCACCGGTGAGATGACCAGCATCGGCACCCTGTTCGCCTTCATCCTCGTCTGTGCCGGCATATGGATCTTACGGGCGCGGCGTCCTGATCTAGAACGCGGGTTCCGCGTGCCGGCGGCGCCTGTTGTCGCCACACTGGGCATCATCGTGTGCGGCGCGATGATCTACGGTCTCGGATGGACGAACTGGATGCGGCTGATCGTCTGGTTGCTGATTGGATTCATCTTCTACTTCAGCTACGGGAAGCATCACAGTCGCATCAACGCGCCACCACCAGAATTGCCGGAGGGGATGAAGCTGACCGGGTAGTTGCGACGCCTATTTCCAACTGCTGCTACCAATCCGCGCGGTGGACTGGTTGAGCCGAAGCCAAGAAGCGCGTCGGTGCGCCGCGTGAGCTTTTCGGTATCGACCTCGCTAAAAGCGCGCCACGCCGCTGCGATCTCAGACGGCGAAACGTTTAGCTTACCAAGAGTTTTTGTCTGTCCTGGCCTCGGCGCTCTTGGCTCCTCACTGTTCAATGCGCGTTTTTGAAATCGCGAAAGCACACTTGCCAATGCGGTATCACTTGTTCCGAACAGATCGACGAGTTGTTGGAAACTGACGTGGAGCGGAATCGTAGCAAGATCCAGTTCTGCTGTTTCAGCGATACTGTTGGGCGGCATCAAAACCTCGTTCGACGTCGCCACCGAATGCCAGACGTCCGCGGGTTGATAATATCCGATCTCAACACGGTAAGAGCCATGCGGTCCCGGTATTGTGACGTAATGCATCGCGGCCATGGGTTCGACCGCCACGCTTTTTTCTTCGAGACCGTCTGCACGATACACCCGAAGATGGACCTCTCGATCCACTGGCAACGCTTTTGCAAACATTGACGGCCAATCGATACTCCAGCTGGCGAAAATGGTGCGCGAATCGCGTGCGATGGCGAACAGTATTGGCGGGCCGTAGACGTGCGGTAGGCTCACGCTGTCGCCACCGTCGTTCGGTCGGTACTCTTCGGTAGCGTGCAACACGGGTTTCCTGGAAATGCGGAAGCCGTCGCCGCGCTTCAATGTTTGCGCGCTGCCGTTTGTTTTTCTTTTCGTCACTTTCGACAAGGTTGCGCAAGCTGGTAAAAGACCAACCGTCAATATTGCCGCACAATGCTGCAAGGAGCCATATTTTCCAGTTCGGTTTGGAAATTTTCGCCCAGCTTTTTAGCTTTTAAACGATACTGTTTGGTCTGATTAACCAACGCATGAGCGCAAAAGTCGTCGATCTTGATCAACTTTCTGATCTCTGCGACAAACTGCGTGCTGCTGGGAAAAAGCTGGTGGCTACAAACGGCTGTTTCGATGTGCTGCACGTCGGGCACGTGCGGTATTTGCAAGCTGCGCGTGCGCTCGGCGATTTCCTGGCAGTCGGGTTGAATGGCGACCGTTCAGTCCGCGAGTTGAAAGGAATCGGCCGTCCCATTACAACGGAGAGCGATCGCGCGGAGGTTCTCGCCGCTTTGCAGTGCGTAGATCTGGTCACGATTTTTCCACAAATCCGGGCGACGCGATTTATTGCTGCGATCAGGCCTGCCATTTATGTCAAAGGTGGCGATTACAGCTCCGAAACATTGAACGAAGAGGAGCGCGCAGTGTTGAAGGAAATTGGCGCGGAGGTTCGCCTCATTCCGTTTGAGGCCGGCTATTCGACTTCGCGTTTAATCGAACAAATATGCAGAACCAAGAGCTGAAATTTATCGCTAGCTCCAATTCGTCTCGGTTAATGGACAAACGCAGAATCCATCGGTGAAACGGTTACCAATTGCAATTCTCGGATCGGGAAGAGGAAGCAACTGCCGGGCGATTCTCGAACGCATCCGCTCCGGCGACCTTCCTGCAGAAACGCGTGTCGTAATTTCGGATGTGCTGGACGCGCCGATCCTTGAAATCGCGCGCGAGTTTTCCGTTGCGAATGCGTATTTGCCGCCCGGTCGATTTCGCACGCGTCTGGAGCCGGAAGCAGAAGAGGACCTTGTGAAAATGTTGCGCGAAGCCGGCGTTCATCTTGTGGTCCTCGCCGGTTTCATGCGGGTGTTGCACGCGCCGATGCTCAAGGCATTCCCCCAGCGTATTATCAACATCCATCCGTCGCTTCTGCCAAAGTTTCCGGGTCTTGAAGCATGGAAACAAGCTCTCGAAGCCGGCGAAACTGTGACGGGCTGCACGGTGCATTATGTCGACGAGAAAATCGACCACGGGCAAATCATCGCTCAGCGGGAGGTAGTAATCTTGCCTGACGAAACGCCCGAAACTCTGCACGCGCGGATTCAAATCGCTGAGCGCCAATTGTACCTGGCGGTGATCGCTGAATTTTGCGAAAAATATCAATAGCAAAGTCTGTAACTTGGACCGCTACAGTTGTTCCGCTTTTTGCTCGCGCCTCAGCAGTTCTTCCAGCGCGACGGTCGGTTTTTTCTCCTCGTACAGCACTGCGTATATCTGATCGATGATAGGCGTGGCGATATTCAATCGCCGCGCGCATTCCCACGCGCTTCGCGCGGTCGGAATCCCTTCGGCCACCGCTTGCATCGACCGGATAATCTGAGCGACTGGTTCGCCTCGCCCCAAACGTTTCCCGACGGTGTGATTCCGACTGCGCTCACTATAGCAGGTCACAATCAGATCGCCTGCACCGCTTAACCCGTAAAAGGCATTCGCGTTGCCGCCCATAGCAATCCCGAGCCGAACGAGTTCGGCCAGCGATCGAGTGACCAACGCCGCTTTGGAATTGTCCCCAAGTCCAAGACCATCGCTGATTCCTGCTGCCAGGGCGAAGACGTTTTTCAACGCGCCGCCCAACTCGATAGAAACGACATCTTGACTGGTGTAAATGCGAAACCGCGAACTGCCCAGGATGTTTTGCAGACTCGCCGCGTAATTAACCTCATCGCAGCCAATAACTGTCGCGGTGGGGAGATTTTGCGCGATTTCGACGGCGAGGTTTGGGCCCGATAAGACTGCGATTCCGTGGCCCGGGAAAACTTCGCGGATGATTTGGCTCATCCGCATCCCAGTCAAATGCTCCACCCCTTTAGTGCAACTCAGGAATAGAGCGCGCGGATTAACGATCAGTTTTTGCAGGCGGGTCGCGATCTCACGCAACGCAGTTGATGGGGTAACAAAAACAATGAGATCCGCTTCGCCGCAATCGCTCAGTTCGGATGTAACGTCCACTGACTCAGGTAATTTAACTCCCGGAAGATAATCGTGGTTTTCCCGCATTTTTTGCATACGCATCACGCGAGCGACGTTGTGACCCCAAAGTGAAATTTGGCGTCCGTCTTTACCCCACAACCAAGCCAATGCCGTCCCCCAAGCACCCGCACCCAAGATTGCTGTCTTGATCTTCACTTCCGAGTAAAGCGTGGTTCGCTACCCCGCATTAGCCGGGAAAGATTTGAACGGTGCCTCCAAATGACAACTGCCGCGATACAGAGTGACGAGTAAAATAAAGCGTTCCCTTGGCTTTGATCCAGGCGAGTCATAATGGAAATCACGAGCGGCAGCGCGACGGCAGTTGCCACAGACGCCACTGAGACATAGCGCGTTAACCAGAAGACCAATATCCAAATGGCGATGCCAACCAGCGTCGCGAGCGGCATCAGCCCGAAAAGAGCTCCGGCAGAGGTAGCAACGCCCTTTCCACCCCGGAAGTTCAGCCACGGTGGAAAAGAATGCCCGATGACACTAGATACCGCCGCGACGACTCCAAACATCTCTGGTGTAGCCCATTCCGGCCGCACGCCTGAGGCGATTGCGATGGAAATCCTTACCGCGCCTAGACCCTTTAAGAAATCCAGGACGAACACTGGATAGCCGTATCGTTTCCCGAGGACCCGCACCACGTTTGTCGCGCCAATGTTACCGCTGCCAGCCTTGCGGATGTCGATCCCTGCGATCCGACCAGCCAGATAGCCGAAAGGAATCGATCCCAATAGAAAACTTACGACCAGTACTAAGGCCAACGTGAGCATGAATGGGTCGTTACGAACTGGAGGCTTGCTTTAGCGCGGTATGTTGTTATGTAAGCGATTCTTCGACAGCCAAATAGATATAATAGCAACATCCGCTGGAGTGATCCCACTTATGCGTGCGGCTTGGCCAAGCGAGGTGGGACGCAAAGTTGCCAATCTCTGTCTCGTCTCGGAACGCAGCCCGGCGATCTCGCTATAGTCCAGCCCATCCGGGATAATTTGCTCGTTCTTGCGTGCGAGCTGTCGATTTTGTTCAGATTGCCGCGCCGCATAGCCCTCGTACTTGAAATCTGTTTCGACTAGCTCCCAAATGGCAGCGGGCACACAGGGAAGAATCTCGGGAGGCAAATCCTGCACGCCAAAATCCGGCCTTTTAAACCACTGCGATATTGGAATGCCTCGCAGCTTCGTCTCAATAGCCGTGGACCGGGTTTCTTCAAGGAGACGCATTTTGTTCTGAAAACATTCATAGCGGCCTTTGCGAACTAACCCCACCCTAAATGCACGCTCGGTCAAGCGCTGATCGGCATTATCGTGCCGCAGAAACAGTCGATCCTCAGCTCGGCTTGTAAACATGCGATATGGCTCTTCCGTCCCTTTCGTAACTAGATCGTCGATCAAAACCCCGATGTACGCTTCTGTCCTGTCGAGGACAAATGGTGAACGGCCCTGAACTTTCAAAGCGGCGTTAGCGCCCGCGATTAACCCTTGGGCGGCTGCTTCTTCATACCCCGAGGTGCCGTTAACCTGGCCCGCAAAATAGAGGCTGCTGACTAGCTTAGTTTCCAACGTAGGAAAAAGCTGGGTCGGAGGGAAATAATCATATTCTACAGCATAGCCGGGCCGCATGATCTCAGCCTTCTCTAAGCCAGGAATGCTGTGCACTAGTTCGATTTGTACGTCGTAGGGCAGGCTAGTCGAGATTCCGTTCACATAGTACTCTCGCGTATGGCGTCCTTCTGGCTCGAGAAAGATCTGATGCGAAGTTTTGTCTGCAAACTTGACAACCTTATCTTCGATTGAAGGGCAATACCGCGGGCCCGTGCCTTTTATGCGCCCCGCGTAAAGCGGTGAGCGGTGAAGATTTGCCCGCACGATTTCATGCGTCGTCCGCGTCGTAGCAGTTATCCAACAGGGAAGTTGTTCCACGTGGAACTTGCCGTCGAGAACAGAGTTCAGGGTGAAGAGCTCATTTCGGCCGCCGCCGATTTCCTCAGCCTCAAAGGTGAAAGTCGGAGGGGGCTCGTCGCCGAGTTGAATTTTACAATGCGAGAAATCGATGGATCGGGCGTTCAATC
>CATPBS010000130.1 GCA_955652715.1 uncultured Candidatus Udaeobacter sp. | reverse complement strand
GGCGTTTCAAATTCAGTATCGTCACGCGCGACATGAAAATTGAAACCTTAGCCGTTCACGCCGGACACGGCATTGACCCCGCAACCGGGGCAGTCGCCGCCCCAATTTACCTTTCCACGACCTTCGAGCGCGACATCGAAGGCACCTACTCGCGCGGATTCATGTACACGCGCAACAACAATCCGAATCGTGAAGCATTGGAGCGCGGGATCAGCGCACTCGAAGGCGGGGCAGTTGCAGCTGCGTTCGGCTCCGGAACCGGAGCAACGATGTCCATCTTTCAAGCGTTGGCCCCCGGCGATCACGTCCTGGCGCACATCGACGCCTACTACGGCACATCGCGATTGATCCGCGAAATTTTTCTGCGCTGGGGACTCGAAGCCGATTTCGTCGACATGAGCGATCTCGCTGCAGTGAAAAAAGCTTTAAAGCCAAACACAAAATTGGCGTGGGCCGAAACGCCGTCCAATCCGCTGTTGAAAGTTGTCGGTCTTGCCGCCGTCTCGGAAATCGTGCATGCCGCCGGCGCGCTTTTCATTTGCGACAACACCTGGGCGCCGATTCTGCAACGCCCTTTCGATCTCGGCGCCGACTTAATCCTGCACTCAACGACGAAATATTTCGGCGGGCATTGTGATGTTTTGGGAGGAATTGTCGTCGCCAAACAAGAGAATGATTTTGTTCAACGCATCCGCAGCATTCAATACGAAGGCGGCGCAGTCCCCTCGCCTTTCGATTGCTGGTTAATCTTGCGCGGCATGCGCACGTTGCCATGGCGGATGCGCGCGCACTCGGAGAACGCGATGAAAATTGCGGGTTTTCTCGCCGCGCACCCGAGAGTAGCACGTGTGCATTATCCGGGACTGCAATCCCACCCGGGCCATGAGATTGCGGCTCGGCAGATGTCGGCATTTGGCGGGATGCTTTCCTTTGAAGTGAAAGATGGACGCGACGCAGCGATGTCGGTCACAGCAAAAACGAAGATTTTCATTCGAGCCACGAGTTTGGGCGGCGTGGAAAGTTTAATCGAGCATCGCGCATCGATCGAGGGACCTGGAACAACTTCAGCCGAAGGTTTGCTTCGCCTGTCGGTCGGTCTCGAAAACGCGGACGACTTGATCGAGGACCTCGATCAAGCGCTTGGGTAATTGTAGGGCGTCTGTGTCAGACGCCAGTCGTGCTGTAGTGTCCGCTGTCCGCAGCGAAGTTTCGCGGTCGACCCAAAATCAAATGCGCTGGGGACAGCGCACGCTACAGCATTCAGCTGGATTGATTCGCGCTTTCAGCGCTTTGGTTTCTGGGCAACCAGATTCCTGGAGCGATGCGCCAGGTTCGCCGCGGCGAATCCGTCCTGTGGCGGACTAGCGTAACACAGCGCCTTTGGCGCTAAACACGTACCACAAACGCCTTTACAATGCGCGGCGAAACTTGCTTCGGAAAACATCAATTATGTCCTGCACCTCGCTCACCCGCAGAAAAAAGGCTGTGCCAAAAAACGTTATTGCAGCAAACACAATCGTCACGAGCAGAGCGGCTAATTTTGGAAAAAAACGGAGGCTCGCCCATCCATCCAGCCACCAGTAATTCGCCACCCAGCAGATCAGCGCCAGAGGCACGCCGGCAACACAAATCTTTCCCAAGCCGATTAGTGTCTGGCGTGTCTCGAGTCTGCGCGTATGACTGCGCATCAACGCGTAGAGCAACAGAAAATTAATTGTCGCAACGAGGCTCGTCGAAAACGCAAGGCCGCGGTGTCCCCAGCCAAGTTGGAAGGTAAAAAGCCAGTTGAGAAAAAGGTTCGCACCAATCGCCAGAAAACTCACGACCATCGGCGTGTTCCGTTTGCCGATCGCGTAGAACGCAGGCGTCAGCACTTTCAACACTGCGTACGAAACGAGACCGATAGCATAAAATTGCAATGCGCCTGCAGTCTGCCGCGTCATTTCGGCAGTGAACCGTCCGTGCTGGTAGATCACACTGATAATAGGCGACGCAAGCATTGCGAGCCCTATCGCCGACGGAATCGTAAGTAAAAACGCGAGCCGCATTCCACGCGCGAGGATTGTTCGAAACTCATCTGTGTTTCCCACAGCGGCGCTCTTTGATACCAGCGGAAGCGTCACTGTGCCGATCGCGACTCCGAAAATTCCCAGCGGCAATTGCATCAACCGAAATGCAATGTTGAGCCAGCTCACTGGACCGTTTCCAAGGCTCGCCGCAAAACCGCTGTTGATCAGCACATTCACCTGCACAGCGCTGGCGGCGATCACGGCCGGTCCCATCAATGTTAGCACCGTGCGCACGCCTTCGTCGCGCCAATGAAAATCGGCGTGATACTTGTAACCGACGCGCCACAGCGAAGGGAATTGGCCTATCAATTGCCACGCCCCGCCGATGAGCGTCCCAATCGCCAGCCCCACGAGCGACCGCGGCCCGAAATGAGGATCGAGCCACCAGCCGATTGCCACCCCGCCAATGATTGAACCGAGATTAAAGTAACTCGATGCCATGGCCGGCGGACCGAACACGTGCTTCGCATTGAGCATTCCCATCACGAGCGCCGCAAGCGATACGAGCAGCATGAAGGGCCACATGATTCGGGTGAGCAAAATCGTCAGCTCGGTTTTGTCTGGGGACCAACTTCCCCACGTCAACAGATCGACAAGCTGCGGCGCGAAAATGATGCCGAGCAGAGTCACTGCGCTCATGAAAACGGCGGTAAGCGTCGCGATCTTGTTGGCCAGTCGCCACGCCGATTGGTCGCCCTCAATCGCAATCTTTTTCGAAAACGTCGTGATGAAGGCGGTTGAAAGCGCGCCTTCGGCAAACAAATCACGAAGCAAATTCGGCAGCCGAAATGCCATTAAGAATGCGTCGAGATATTTTCCGGCACCGAACAAACCGGCAAACACCATTTCGCGAATCAAACCGAGGACACGACTGGACAGAATGGCCATCCCCACGACACCCGTCGCGCGGGTGCTCATTCGCCGGTCGTCCGCTGCAGTCATCGGCGAACAAAGAACAGCGTCACCCCGATTTACGAAAGCAAAAACTTCGCAGACAACGTTATCTAACCACTAATCCACACGAATCGACACGAATCTGGACCTCATTGGTTGGTTTTAGACAGAATTCACAAAATCGACAAGATTCGGATTCCGAAAATTCTGTTCATTCTGTCCAAAGTC
>CATPBS010000129.1 GCA_955652715.1 uncultured Candidatus Udaeobacter sp. | reverse complement strand
GCCCTTCGCCCTTCCGCCAACGCTCCCAGATCTCAGCGCTCTCAGCCGCCGTGTAAAACCGACGCTTCCGACGTTGTCGCATAACACTTCACCCCTCCTACCAAGGTAAAGTGTTGCGTCGATCCATTGAACACACCACCCTAAGCGGTCGTTCTATATCAGAAGATGGCAGACGACTCTATGCGCCAGCTCAGGTGCATGGAGACTGCATCCGGCTTAGTTTTGACTTGCCAAGATTTGATGCTTTATCAGCATACGCACTCCGGTGGCCCAGCCTTCCTCGCTGCCGGCGAAATTGGCCTCCTGCTGATCGAGAAGTTCGCCGGTTCGAGCGTCGCGGATTTTAATCAGCACGTAGTAATCAGTCTGGGTCACCTTACTCACAATCCCGATAAGAGACTGGTCCGCCCCGAGCTGCAAGGCGATGGCGGCCTCGCACCCGTCGCAGTTTCGCAACGACTTCGCCTTCACTGGCTTCGCGTCGACTACACTTGCATCTATGACGGTGTAGCGTCCCGACTGCGCCAACTCTCGACGCGCCGCGCTGCTAACTTTGTCCATAGCAGCCGCACTGCTCGTGGTCTTGTCGAGTAGCGACGCTGCGGGACTCACATCCTCCAGCTCGAAATCGAATACCGCAATCTTGACCACCGGTGATTTGACAGGATCTGTAGCAACCACATCTGAAAAAGCGAAACTGAGCAGAAGGACGAGTACTAGTCCGATCTCCTCAGAGATGCGATTCCTCCTGCTTCGTGCTTGCTTTTTCCCACTCTGAGGCACGTGCATAAGCGTTCTCCCGAATGCGCTGGACATCGCGATGGGCAGCAGGCTAGCTTGGCTAAGCGGGAAGATCGTTGACCGCGACAATTACGCGGATGACGGTGCAGGCAAATCAAAAGGTAGCGGAGCCAGCTTCCTCGTGGCAAGTTATCAGATCGACGCTAACGCTGACGATATCAGTCGTGTGCTCGCCTTCGGCCGTGTCAAAGTACTGTCGATCGACAGTAATGGAACGCCGCGCATGCGGGAAGACAGCATAGGTGACACGTTTGGTCTCGAAGCGACTCATGCCGTCTTCGGTTCTCCAGTTGACGCGGTAACGGATCAAACCGTGGCAGCCACTCGGAAAACATCGCTCTCCGTTGATGCCGAAGGCGATACGAAACTCGTCTTTGCGTAGACCCATGACCAGCGGAGCTTCAGTCAGCGAGACTGAAGGCTGGGCTGGAGCTGTGCCCTGTACACCGGCGCTAACAAAGGCGACCAGGCATAGCCGAATGATATTCATGTTGGTAATCACGGCGCACGGCGGATTGCCGCCTCGACGGTAGTGCAAGCCCCGTGCCTGGAACCTAAAGGGCATGTGCGTGTGCAGATCTGCCTCGTGCGGCGCGGTCGTGCATCAGCGTGGTGCAAGACAGCACCGTCTAGAGGCAGGCTGGCGGCACTCGCCTAAGGGCTAGGAGCCTTCAACGCGACAACGCGAGCAGTCCGTGCACTTTCCGTATTCTTTGCCATACGGATGAGGTGTTTATACCGCAAGCGTTGATTATTGGTGGGCGGTATGGCGAACGACCGCTATCGGGAGAAGTGAAAGCCAACGGCGACTGACGGCTCCTGGCCGCATGTTGCCAGTGCTTGTCCAGAGCAATCATGAAAGAACTATGAGCCACCCGCGGCTTGGGATAATCTGGCTTCGGTGCACACACTGGGTAAGGCGCTGTGAATGAAGTAAAAGCAAGTGTTTGCCCTCTCGATTGTCCAGACACCTGCAGCCTTACCGTAACGATTGCCGGCGATCAAGTTGTCGCCGTCGGCGGATCGAAGGTCAATCCCATTACCCACGGCGCTGTTTGTGCCAAGGTCGCCAACTACTACCCCGATTTCGTCCATGGTACAAATCGATTGCGCCATCCCCTGAAGCGCATTGGCGCCAAGGGCGATGGGCGCTTCGTGCGCATTTCCTGGAACGAAGCGTTGGACATTATTCACTCCCGGGTCGGTGACATTATTTCCCGCTACGGCCCGCAAGCGGTGCTACCCCTCAACTACGCCGGGCCCCACGGGATGTTGGCGGGTGATTCGATGTCGCTGCGCTTCTTTCACAGGCTTGGCGCATCGCTGTTGAGCCGCAGCCCGCTGTGCGGCGGGATTCGCGCTGCGGCTTACTCCGGCACTTTCGGTGCAACCCCGGGTACGCCGCTACAGCAAGTGAGTCTGGCCAAACTGATCATCGTTTGGGGCAACAACGCCACGAGCTGCAATTTGCATCTCATGCGGCAAATTAACGCGGCCAAGCGCGGCGGCGCAAAGCTGGTGGTGGTTGATCCTCGGCGAGTGAGAGTCGCTGAACAGGCGCATTTGCATTTGCCGGTTAGGCCCGGCACCGACGTGGTGCTAGCCTGGGCAATCGCGGTGGAACTGGAACGACTAGGCGGCTTCAATCACGCCTTCATCGAAGAACACGTGTTGGGATTCGACGCCTATATGGAAGCGGCTCGTGCCTACCCTCCTGAACGGGCGGCGGAGATCTGCGGTGTTCCGGTCAACGATATCCGCACCTTAGCAGGCTGGTATGCCGAGGCGTCGCCGGCGGTCATCGCATGGGGCAATGGCTTGGAGCGCAATCAGAACGGCGGCTCGGGACTTCGCGCTATCGCGGCGCTGCCCGCATTGGCCGGCAAGTTTGGCGTAGCAGGCGGCGGCCTGGTGGGCGGCGCAGGCCACGCCTTTCCGAAGACGCCCGACAAACTGACCCGTACGGACTTCGTACCGCCGCACACGCGTACGATAAACATTATTGACGTGGGGAGACTACTGCTCGACAAGAGTTTGAACCCGCCCCTGCAGGCGCTTTTTGTCTACAACCATAATCCGCTCATCGTGCATCCTGACCAAAATCGCATGAAGCAAGGCCTGGGGCGAGAGGATTTGTTCATCGTCGGCATTGAAGTCGCTATGACGGACAGCATGGCGTATGCGGATGTGATTTTACCGGCGTGCACTCACTTTGAGCACGCGGATGTTTACCCGGCTTACGGCCAACAGTACTTGCAGCGCGCCGAAGCAGTCATACCACCAGTGGGCGAGAGTCTGCCGAATACCGAAATTTTTCGCCGGCTTGCCGCTAGGTTCGGATTTACTGATCCGGCGTTTCTAGAAAATGACGCCAAACTGATGGACGATGCGTTGAACGCGGATGATCCGCGCATGCAGGGTTTCCGAACGAGCCAAATCCCGATCGATCGTGCGATCAAAATGGAGTTTGTCGGCGAAGAACCCGTTCTTTTTCACAACGTATCGCCGAGAACACCGAGCGGTAAAGTGGAGCTGGAATCATCCACCCTTGGTGCCCGTTACGGCGCTGCTTTACCTAGTTTCAGGCAGCTGGCGTCACCTTACCCGCTAACATTGATCACACCTGCCTCAGACAAGCGAATCACTTCTACCTTCGGCGGTCTCGCAGCCAACGGCGGGACTCCAGTGCTGGAGATGAATCCCGCGGACGCCGCCGCACGCGGATTGACCGATGGGATCTCAGTCAAGGTGTGGAACGACATCGGAGATGTCATTTTGCCGCTCCGAATCACCGAGGCCGTGCGCTCTGGTGTAGTTAGCTCGGAAAAGGGGGCGTGGCTTCGCACCAGTCCGAACGGACAGACAATATCGGCGCTCGCTCCCGCTCACAAGGCCGACCTTGCCGAAGGCGCTTGCTTTAACGATGCCCGCGTGGAAGTCGCTGCGCACTAAGCGACCGCTCCGCAACTGGTCGCGAGCTCTTCGCGCGGCGCTCCCAGATGTCCGCGTACGAGCAAACGGAGTTTAGAGGCCAACGGCGGCTCATGGCGCGCGTGCCATTCGGCGTCGGTGATCTGTGCCGCGTAAAAATCATCGCTAGGCACGACGGTCGCATGCACTGCTTCTGCAACCATGCCGGCCAGCGTGGACTTCCCAGATCCGCTTGGTCCATCCAGCGCGATGAGAACCGGCACCTT
>CATPBS010000128.1 GCA_955652715.1 uncultured Candidatus Udaeobacter sp. | reverse complement strand
TGACGGGACTCAAATCGCTCTTGCGCAGCAGGCGAAACCTGAGTTCTTCGCGCCGCGTCGCGGGATAAAGAGCGATAGGGATGTTTACCAACCCGAAGCTGATACTGCCTTTCCAGATAGCGTGCGCCATACAAAATTATTTCGCATGTCGCGCCTGTAGCGGCGGTCTATGACCACGCGTCCATCTCTTGTCATGTCGAGCGAAGTCGAGACATCTCTTGCCGTTAGTCAACGTTGGCAGCGCAGAAAAAGTCAGAGATACCTCGGCTGCGCTCTGCTCCGCTCGGAATGACAAGGAAGCGAGCGCGTCGGGCTTCTCGATTATTACGCGGCCAGCTCGAGTTGCTGGCGCGAGATTCCGCGCAGCTCGAAAAGGCGAATCAATGTTTCTTCAATCAAATTGTTCGGACAAGACGCACCGGCAGTGATGCCGATTACTGCCGGGCCGTTCGGCAGCCAAAAATGTGAAACGATCTCCCGTTTCTCGTGCAAATCGTAATGCTTGATTTCGGTGCCGGAAACGAGCCGTGAGGCGTTTAGCACAAAGTAGGTGGGCAATTTTTCTTCGCCCATCTCGGCGAGATGCGATGTGTTTGAGCTGTTGTAACCGCCGACGACCAGCAGGAGATCCATTGGCACATTGAGCAATTCGCGCAACGCATCCTGCCGCTCCTGTGTTGCGCCGCAGATCGTGTCGAAGAACCGAAAATTCTTCTCCGCCAGCTCAGGCCCATCCCGATCGACAATCGCCTGTCGGATTCGCCGCTGCACCTCTTCCGTTTCGCCGCGCAACATGGTCGTTTGATTTGCTACGCCGACGGTTTGCAGATGAATGTCCGGGTCGAACCCGGGCGAATGCGCGCCCTCGAACTTCTCCAGAAACGCTTGTTTGTCGCCGCCATGCCGGATGTATTCGCAGACGTAATCGGTATCTGCCAGCGTTAGAACGACGACGTAATGCCCGCTGCCGTCGCCAAGCGCGCGCGAGCTGGTAGCCTTGGTTTCCTCGTGCTCGGCTTTGCCGTGAATGATAGAGGTAGCCGATTCGCTGGCGTATTTACGAACCCGCTTCCAAACGCTCATTACGTCACCGCAGGTCGTGTCGACAACCTGGCAGCCGCGGTCTTTGATCTGTTGCTGGATCGACAATTCGGTTCCGAACGCCGGTACGATCACCACGTCTTCAGGCCCCAGATCTGAAATGTCAGCCTCCTTGTTCTTGCCGGTGAGGTTCTTTATTCCTAACGAGGCGATCTGATGATTGACCTCTGGGTTATGAATGATTTCACCGACGATAAACAGCTGGCGGTCTTTAAAGACTTTGCGTGCGGCATACGCTAGGTCGATCGCTCGCTCGACCCCGTAGCAAAAGCCAAACTCTTTCGCCAGGCGCACCGTGGTGTTGCCCACGGAAATCATTCCACCGGCGCGGCGCACTTTATCAACAATGTCACTACGATAGTGCGACTCGACCTGTTGCTGTACCGCAGCCATCACGTCGGGCGTGCGTAGATTCACTTTCTCCCGCGCTGTTGTGCCGCTGGAAATCAGGTTCGTGCTCATGAAATGACGCGGCGCTGCCGCTTCTCTTATTCGAGCAAAGGGCCGCTTGGTTTTTCAAAGGCCGCCGACGTAACCATTACCGACGCCGGCGGATCAGGCGTCTTGGAATCATCGACCCGCTGCACCTTGGACGCAAGCGTTGCATCCTCCGGCTGCGTAGTGGCAATGTTCACGGGGGTCCCAATTTTGACCAGCGCGAAAAATTTCGGCGCTGCTTCACCGTGCAATCGGATACAGCCGTGCGTGCGAGGATAAGGGTGAACAAAACCCTGATGGAAACCATAGCCCGGAGCAAACTCGCACCAGAATCCCATCGGATAACCGACGTAACGACCGGAAACGTTCGCCCCGGCGTCTGCTGGAACGACCCGGTCCCCTTGAACACGGAAGCCGTACGACCCGGAGCGTTTCTCCTCCTGTTTTGAGTAAATCCTGAAACTGCCCCGCGGCGTTGGTTTGTTCGAGATACCGACCGAACAGGCCACTGCCATCAGGCAACGGTCGCCCTCCATCACATAAATGTTCTGCTTCGCGAGTGAAACTTTAACTCGCACTGCCGAAGGATCGTGTGGGCGGTAAGCCGTCACGTGGTATGGCGCGCCCCCGCCCACCCTAGCCGTTTGACAACTAGTAAGGAGCAGGAGGGAACCACCGGCGCACACCAAAATTAATCGGGAGATATATAGCATATGTGCATACTGGATAAGGTTGCGCAGCCTCTTGTCAACCCGGCTTCGCTTTTAAGCTTTCCAAAGGCCTTCGCGAGCAGGGGGCGTGGCGAGCCCACCTCCGCTCCCTTGCGGTGTGGTGTGCATCAGCAACGACGAGGAATGAGGAACACGACTAATCGAGATCGTCCCTCCGTGGTTGCTCCGACAATACAGCTGATGGAGCGTTCGTACTCTTCAGCAACACCACCGGCCGTAACAACTCGGGCGCTGGTCTTGATGCTCTCTTTAGCAACACCACTGGCAGCGACAACACAGCTAATGGAAATGGCGCCCTGAGCAACAACACCATTGGCAACAGCAATACGGCCAGCGGTGAGAGTGCGCTCTCTCACAACACCACCGGGAGCGGCAATACGGCCAACGGTCTTAGCGCGCTCTTTTTCAACACCACCGGCGGCTTCAACACGGCCTTAGGCGTCGGAGGAGGCGGCGGCGTCATCACGGCCAGTAATGTTATCTGTATCGGTGCCAACGTCAGTGGCGCCGACGTGAGCAACAGCTGCTTTATCGGCAACATTCGTGGCGTGACAACAGCAAACGCCGATGCTGTACCTGTGCTGATAGACTCCGCTGGGCAGTTGGGAACGATAAGTTCCTCGCGCCGGTTCAAGAAAGAGATTAACCCTATGGAGAAACGCAGCGAAGCCGTCCTGACGCTTAAGCCAGTGACTTTCCACTACAAGAGCGATAAGACAGATACACCGCAGTTCGGTTTGATTGCTGAGGAAGTAGCCAAGGTGAATCCCGATCTCGTCGTGCGCGATAAGAACGGCGAGATCTAC
>CATPBS010000127.1 GCA_955652715.1 uncultured Candidatus Udaeobacter sp. | reverse complement strand
ATACCGAAGCATCAAGCAGCGATATCTCGGGCTGGTTACACTCGTTGACCAGAGTGTAGGCGCCATTCTTAGATGCCTGGAACGATTCGGCCTGAGTGATCAGACAATCGTTATTCACACGAGCGACCACGGCGATAGCCTTGGTGCGCATCATCTCTTCGGCAAAGAAACAATGTTCGAAGAGGCAGCGCGCGTTCCATTGCTGATTCGGCGGCCGGACCAGACGCGCGGTAAAATGATTTCACACCCGGTGAGTCACATCGATTTCGTCCCGACGTTACTCGATCTGCTCGGCCAGCCCAGACATTCGCAGTGCGCAGGCAAAAGCCTGTTACCGTTGATTCGCGAAGAAGGAGTGGCGCCGGAGAACATCTTCATGGAATGGGCTCCCAACCGGACGAAAATTAAAAAGGGGACATCACTGGCTCGCCGACGCACGATCAAGAGGGCGGTCGAAGAATCCACTCGGACAATTGTTTCTCTGGAGGGCTGGAAGCTTTGTCTGCGCGATAAAGATCTAAATGAACTGTATCGCTTGAACGACGATCCGTGGGAGACGCGTAACCTTTATGCGGACCAACAATACGCCTCGGTTGTGTCCCGTCTTGCCGGTCAGATTCGCCACTGGCAGCAATCTACGAACGATAAGCTCAGATTGTAGCAGCGGTTCTGTGTTGCCGTGTCAGGCAAAGCAGCCAGCCGCTCAAAAGTGGTACCCGTGTAGTTCGATTTCCTTTGCGAATGCTTTTTCGACGATGCGCCGATGCTGGTCGTTGAATACCTGCTGATACGGTCGTCGGTCGGTGCGGTATTCTGATTTTGCAGCGACACGAAGGCTGCCGTCGAAAGGAATATTCAATTGCGAGAACATTTCCCCGAGCTTGGCGAGGAGGTTCTCATAGCGAAGAACGCGATCGACGATAATTTTCGTTCCCGAGCGGTCGGTGTATCTGAAATAGTTAATGGGAAACCGGCCGCGCGCGAGGTACTCATCGAGCGGGAGCGAACCGCCTTCGCGAGCGGCGTGCATGTGGTAGTGAGACAAAACTTTGTCCCAAGGATTTCTTTCCACGCAGAATTTGAAGTAGCCATTCCAAACGTCGGCGGGAACGCGGTTCCTGACCTCACGCGCTGGCATATGATTATAAAATTTCTCGCGACTTGTGACGGCGCGTTGCAATGCAGAGAAAATTTTGGCGGGCCTTTGTAGGATCTCGGAAATTGGATTAATGAATCCCTCGTAGTTGCGCGGTCGATGTCCCTCGACCGGCGGCGCAATCGGAGTCACGATATCTTCAGGGCCACAATGCTGTGACAGGAAGACTTCGATGCTGGTGCCAGCAGTCTTCGCCGTCTTGATGAAGATGAACTTGTATTTGTGAGAAAGGATCATTTTCCCGAAGGAACCTCTCGCACGCTCCCCAGATGCTCGCCAGCACTCGCATGACCGAACAACGCGTCGTAAACTGAGATCCTCACGAATGCTCTCATTACAGAAGCGTTTTCTATTCGTTCACATACCAAAGACCGCCGGCAACTCGATTCAGAGCGCCCTGCGCGATTATTCGGAGGATCAACTGGTTGCCTTACGTAACGAGCAGGACGGGATGGAGCGTTTCGGATTGCGTAATCCCAACTACAAGATCAAGAAACACTCTACGCTCGGCGAGTATCGCGATGCTCTCGGAAACGAGCAGTTTCGCAATCTTTACAAATTTACTTGCGTCCGAAATCCGTGGGACCGGATGGTCTCGTATTATTTCACACCTACGCAAAGTCCGGAAACTTGGGACCGAAAAAAATTCCGGAGGATTATTTCGAAAGCTGTATCGGTTGCAGACTATCTGCGGCTGGACAGCGGCGAGGAGGACCCGTTTTCCAACGTCGATTACGTCATGCGCTTCGAGAATTTGGCCGATGACTTTCGCACCGTCTGCGGGACACTCGGCATTTCGCCAGAAACGCTACCGCGATACAACCGCTCGAGCCGCGAACATTATTCGAAATACTACGATGATGAGCTTCGCGAATTAGTGCGCGCGCGGTTTGCCGCGGAGATCCAGCGGTTCGGTTATACGTTCGAAGAGCAATAGAGCTCTATAGTTTTCCGAGCGTCACGTATTCGCCGTTCGGACGCTGAAACCATTCTGACAGCTCGATGCCGGCCTCGACCATGCTCTCGTAACAGTTTTGCGTGATGTCGCCCCGCCGGGTGCTCTCTCCGAAGACTGCATAATTTTTCTCGGTCACAAAGAGCCGGTGCTCGGGCAGCTTTGGAACGTCTTCTTTCAGGTCGTCCATCGCTTTCGCGCTTGGAATGTGGTCTGGCAAATGCGTGAACAAGTGCCGGAGCACTTTGGCGCGCAGAATCTGATGAATCCATATTTGTGACCAGGTCTTTCGCTCCAGGTAAACGTCGCCGAAAAGGTTCTTAGTTTTGTGAGGGTGAAGTGTGAACCACGGGTTGCTCAATGTCGCTCTGCATCTACAGAATAAGAAGCCATCTACCTCCGGCGAGCGCATGGCATGAGAAATGAGAGTGGCGACCTTGTCTGTGGGAAGTTCAATCGGGTATTTGTCGTCGACGCACCAGTAAATCCACTCCTCGTCATCAATCTCTGCCAACAAGTGCAGGATGGTCCCCTTAATATCCGAAGGGGAGGGGATGTACTTGACTCGCT
>CATPBS010000126.1 GCA_955652715.1 uncultured Candidatus Udaeobacter sp. | reverse complement strand
TTCAGTTCTGGCGTCATTTCGTTCCATCATTGGCACGGCAATGAATTTGACGAGTGGTACGTTTGAGATTGAGAACGATCCGCAGGATTGAAGCGCGCTTTCAGCGCTGGGGTTACCCCGACAAACGGATCCCTGGGGCGATGCCCCAGGCTAACATGAGACCGCGCCTTTGGCGCTAAACACATACCCAAGTCGGCGGATTGAGGTGAGGGTGCCCTTAGGGCGGAATCTAGCCTGTGATTTCCGCAACAGCTTCACCTCTGGCGACTTTTGTTTTTTGCTTTGGAGGTGCCGGCGTGATCGGCTCGCCTTCGGTCTGTTTTCGGTACGGCTGGAGATAAAACATCATGAACACTCCGATCACCACGAGCAACGAACCGATCCATTTCAATAGCCAGCCGGGGTCGCGCAAAATCTGCACGGTGCTTTGGTTAAGGTTTTCCGGGTTCCACGATGCCTGAGAAACTTTATACGTGAGTCCGGTCCACGTGTGCCGCCATGTACCGGGAAAACTGAATGGATTGTTCATCCAGCATGCGCCGGTCGCAGCATCGCCGTCTACGGTGACGACTCGCAGCGTACTTTTAAATCCCGCAGGGCTGTCGCTGCCTTCGTTCCGTTTCACCTCGAAGTCGAGAAGTTCGAGTCCAATCGGTAGAGAAACTATTTTCCAGCCAAAGGCTATCATCGTCGGGCTTGGCAAAGTCGGAATAGTGATCTGCCAGCCGGCCGGAGCCCATCGCTCGAACATTTCTCCATTTTGTTGAAGATGCACGAGCACGCCGTCTGGCAACTCGGCTGCGGATGAGGACGTCGATCCTTGCCCGGATTTCATTGGCGTGAAATCCATCTGCGGCTGCGCGCTGGACATTTTCTTGTCAACGACGAGCTGCCAATCGGCCCAACCCGTTGGGAGCGCCTTATTCAAATCGAGCTTGCCCGAAGATTTGCCGTTCTTTCGTGAGGCGAGATCGTAAGTGATCGTGCCGTCATCGGCGATAAACAACGTGAGATGATTTGGCGTTTCTTCACCGGGCCCGGGCATCGCCGGCGGACCGCCCGTCACAGCGAGTTCCTTGCCACTTCCATGCGGATTTGTTTCAGCCGCAGCAATGGGAACGCCTTTGCCGCTGATCGTGACGAGTACCGCGGGATTGTTCGGCTGATCGCTGAGCGAACTCGGTTTGCCGTTCTCGATCCGGAAATCGGGCCAATAATTCTCAATCCTCAGGACGAACGACGTCTTTTCGATCGGCACGTCGCGTCCAAGATTTTCTGCGACATCGAACCTGGCTTCGTTATCGCCTAACAAAACGATGACCTGCCCTTTGTTTCGATTTTCAGGCGCGACTAACCGGATTTTCGCGCCGGTGCTGCCGCCTTTGCGAACATGACCAATCTGGTCGTCCGGCGCCTTGCTAAACGCGAAGATCGATTCCTCGAGATCAATTTCTTCACTCTGTGGTGGCAGCCGTATCGGCTGCGCTGCAGGCGGCACGCCTGCCGCTACAGAGGTCGCAGTTCCTCGCTTGAATTCGATGTTTGCAAGACCCATCGAGAAGTTTCCGTGCTGTGGATCATCGGCGAGCAGCCAGCCATCGAGATGCTGGTTCATCATCGCGGTTGCAATTGTGAAATGCAGCGCTGGCGCTCCGCCTTCGCTCAGCGGTTTTGGATTTAGTTTTCCTTCAATTGCCGGTGCGTAATCGACAATTTGCAAATGCGCGCCGCTGGCGAGCAGCCCAAGATCGCGCGGATGCCGCGGCGACGGCGGATGGTGCAAGAATTCCGCGGGATAGCCTCTCACGATTCCATCAACATCGTGAACGCGTAGCTGGCTCTCGTTAACAAGGAGTCGATTTGTGGGCGGATCGCCTTTGAACAGCGTGATTGTTCCTTCGACCCCCCAAATTCTGCCGATCACCGATCCGATCAGCAGCGTGATGATGCCGAGATGCGTGATGAGAAAAGCCACATGATGTTTGCGCCAGGGCCAGCGCGACAGCGCGGAACAGGCCAGATTCGCCCCGAGCAAAACCAGCCAGAGATTGAACCACGGCGCGCCGTACACATAGGCGCGCGCAACTTTCGCGTCGAAACTCGATTCGTAAATCGTGCCCGCGATCGCGGCGACGATGAGCACCGCCAGCAAAACCACCGCAAGTTTCAGTGACGCAAAAAATTCGAAGATCGAATTGCGTTGCCAGGCTGGTTGGTCAGTGGAACGGGACTTCACGATTTGTGGATTGACACTTTCGGCGATGTGGCGCGACGCTTCAATGTTCGAGTTGTGCGATGGCAGCAGAATCGTTAGGGACGATCCAAGTCGATGGCGTGCAAATTGGTTATCGCCGAATTGGGAGTGGCCGACCGCTTCTGGTCCTAAACGGATTCGCTGCGACGAGCGCCGACTGGGATCCTTCGTTCATTGATGCGCTCGCGTCTTCCAACGAGCTCATCCTACCCGATCATCGCGGGATGGGCAGCTCTACAGATGATGGAAAGCCGTTCGACATCGCCCAGCTTGCGGACGATGCCGCGCACGTAGTCGAGACACTCGGTTTCGACCGCACTAGTGTACTGGGATGGTCGATGGGCGGATTCATCGCTCAGACGCTTGCCTTGCAGCACCCGGATCGCGTTAACAAGCTCATCTTGTTATCGACGGACGGAGGAGGCACTGACGCAGATCTCGCTTCGGCCGCCGTGTGGTCACAACTCATCGACACGTCCGGCGCGCCTCACGAGCAGGCTCGGCTATTGCTTTCATTGCTTTTTCCGAGCGAAGTCGCCGAATCCATTTACCGCGAATTTGGGGACATCGTGGCGGCTGCGCGTGCGCGGTTGTCTCCCGACTTGGTCAACCGGCAGGCTGCGGCGATGGAGGCGTGGCACCGAAATGGCTTCGGCAGCCGGCTACAAGAAATAAGCAGTCCAGTACTTATCGCCACCGGTTCTGAGGACGTGGTGATCCCTCCTTCCAATGCGTTAAAGCTCGTTAACGCTATTCCCAGCGCATGGCTGGCTCAATTCCCCGGCGGTGGCCACGCTTTCATGGCCCAGTATCCACGTCCGCTGGCCGATCTCATCAATGGCTTTCTCGCACTTGGATGAATCGGATCTTTAGGCTCGGGCTACGTGACAGCACGCTCAGTGCGTCCACGCTCTCCAGCGCTTGCGGATCGGCTTTGCGTAACGGTTCACATCGATTTTTTTCAGGCGTTTGACTCCGTCTCGCATCGCGTCGGCCGAGCTTTCATATTTTTCCTTCGCCGATTTGAACAACGGCCAGAGAAACGGCAGAGAAAGAACGCTCCAGTTCAGATTCGCGAGCGGCGACTTCACTTCAATCTCTGCCTTTCGCTCGGGGCCAGAGGCGTAGCGGATCGCAAGGCCAATGGCGATTCCGATCCCCAGCGCACCGAGGATCGCCGGCATGGGGTTTTCACGCACCAAGTATTCGGTGCGATCACGCGCCCGGCCCGCTTGTTCCTTGGTCTGGTCCCACGTCTGGCTCATCGCCGTGGAAAATTTCCTTGTTGCTCGACGAAACTGCTCACGCCCAGTTGAGCCAATTTCTTCTTCGCGCTGAAGCTGCATCGGAAGCGGTTCGTCCCTCGTAAGATCGTTTTCGTTCGGATTAATCATACAAAAGAGAATCGTAAGTGGCGCGCTGATTGCGCCTCTCGTGAGCGCGTATTGTAGCGGCGGTCTGTGACCGCCGACGGTGCGGCGCGAGTCCGCCACCGGCGAATTCGTCTCGCGGCGCATTATTTTCGGCGCTCGTAGAGCGCCGCTATACCAGATGGCGATAGGCCTCGTAAATATCGTCGCCCCAGAGAACAAAGATGATTTTCTCGATCTTATCGTCGTTCGCGAGAGATTCGCGCGTTGTTTTTAGCGCGATCTGCGCTGCTTCTTGAACCGGATAGCCATAGGCACCGCAACTGATTGCCGGAAACGCTATGGTCTTGATTCCGTTTTCCACTGCAATTTGCAATGAATTCCGATAGCAATTTGCCAGTGTCTCAGGCTCGCCATGTGTCCCGCCGCGCCAAACCGGTCCGACCGTATGAATGACGAACCGAGCGGGCAAACGATAGCCGCGAGTAATTTTCGCTTCACCGGATCGACAACCGCCGAGTGTGCGGGATTCGATGAGTAATTCAGGCCCGGCAGCGCGATGAATCGCGCCATCGACTCCGCCGCCGCCCAGCAGCGTCGTGTTGGCCGCGTTCACGATCGCATCGATCTCTAGCTTGGTAATGTCGCCGCGGACAATCTCGATCTGCTTGCTATCGGGATTCTTCATAAGCAGATCTGACAGAAATGACGAAACTAAGCCGTGATCCGTTAAATCGTTACATCGGATCTTCGATTCAACGATTTGATGCGGCGAAGCTATTCATCATGGCGCTAAGCGCTCGATCAACCAAGTGCCATCCGTTTGTCGCGTGTAACGAAATCGGTCATGCAAACGGTTTGGACGGCCCTGCCAGAATTCCATCCTGTCCGGTTTAAGTCGATAACCACCCCAATGCGGCGGCAACGGAATACGCTTGTCCCCGAAGCGCTCGGTCATGTCTGCCAGTCGCGCGTCGAGGAGGCGGCGCCCGTCGAGCACCTCGCTTTGGCGTGAAGCCCATGCGCTCAACTGGCTACCGACCGGGCGCGAATGAAAATAAGTTTGCGATTCTTCGCGTGAGCACCGCTCGACTTTCCCGGTAATGCGAATCTGCCGGTCGAGTTCGATCCAATAAAACGCCAGCGCCGCGTGCGGA
>CATPBS010000125.1 GCA_955652715.1 uncultured Candidatus Udaeobacter sp. | reverse complement strand
GTAGGCCACGCGAACAATGGCATCGAGTGCCATGCCCGCGTAATCCGGCAGAAAAATAACGGCGAACATAGAGCGCAGGAGACGGTCGCGCGGGTCGCGCCAAAATCTCGTTCCGGGCGGCGGCGGATGGAACAGAAGCGCGAGGAGAGCATTCAGAACCGGCCATAACATCAGGCCCGCGATAATCCCGCTCCACAGCATCGGAGCAGGCGTGAAAAACCAGCCCGCCAGGAGGAGGGCAACGGTCGCCGGTGGAACGAGGCTGCGGCGCAGATTGTCGAAGATCTTCCAGCGGTTGAAGGCGGAAAGCGGATTGGGTTCCATCCTACCGTCACCCACGGGCACGCGCGGCTTCAGCCAGTCGATGATTTGCCAGTCTCCGCGAATCCAGCGGTGCTGCCGACTCCACCAAGCAATGTAACTATTCGGGAAGACATCGAGCAGCTCGATGTCCGTCGCCAGGCCCACGCGGACATGGCATCCTTCCAGCAGATCATGGCTCAACAAGTGCGCTGTTGGAAACCGTCCGGATAAGAGCCGGTAAAACGTCTGCAATTCATAAATGCCTTTGCCGTGATAACTGCCTTCTCCGATCAGATCCTGGTAAACGTCGG
This sequence comes from uncultured Candidatus Udaeobacter sp., assembly GCA_955652715.1. Taxonomy (GTDB): domain Bacteria; phylum Verrucomicrobiota; class Verrucomicrobiia; order Chthoniobacterales; family UBA10450; genus Udaeobacter. The sequence continues at coordinate 3,783 of CATPBS010000125.1, read as the reverse complement.
AGACCGCTTGCGTGTAAGGATCGATCCCACGCGGATCAGCAAAGATGCGCGAAAACCATGTCGCTCTAGCGCTCGGAAGCGAGGCGCTGACGCTTGGTTGAATGATCGTGTAACCGCGAATTACGTGGCGGGCATCCGGCGAAAGCCGCGCCTGATTCAGTGGATGCGCCAGAGTTTCGACCAATCTCCGGGCGGTATCGCGCAGCAGTTGGGTATCGGCATCCAGTGTGATGACAAACCGAATGCCCTCAAGCTGCGTGCGATCGCCCGCACAGAGAAATCCTTCCAGCTCCGGCGCGGATTCGCCGATGAGAAATCGATTGAGTTGTTCGAGCTTGCCGCGCTTGCGCTCCCAGCCGATCCACCGTTGTTCGCTCGCGCTCCACGATCGGCCGCGATGGAAAAGGAAGAAGCGCCCCGCTCCGTGTCGGCGATTCAATTCCTCTATGCCGCGGGCCACGATGTCGATATACTCTGCGTCCTCCGGCATGCTCTGCCGCGGTGCGTCAGCAAAATCTGTCAGGAGCGAAAAGCGCAGATTCGCATCCGCGTTTCCGAGGTAACGAATTTCAAGCCGGCTGAGTTCGTTTTGGATCGCACTCGGGGTGGTCAGCAGCATTGGCACTACCACTAGCGTGCGGCAATCATCCGGAATGCCTTCCTTTTCGAAGGACATTTTGGGCAAGACTTGCGGCGGCAGGAGCAAGGTCACCAAATAATTCACTGCCAGCACCGCCAGCTCACTCGCGGGCAACAGTAGCAGAAATCCCAGTAGCCCCAGCGCCAACCCCGGGACCAGCCCGGCAACGAAAAGGAGCGGAGCTGCCACCAAATCGACCGTGAGCACGAAGAGGCTTCCGAAGTAAACGCCCGCAGCGTGGCCGCGAAGCCATCGGCGCGACCGCTCCACGAGGGGTACTCTGGCGCTGGTAGCTTGCTCGAGCGCCAGTCGGCCCGCGTCGATCAAATAATAACCGACGTGGCGCGCAACTTTGTCGTTCGCGGCCTTTGCCAGCGCGAGGGCCTGATCGATCGTTGTTTGCTCCGAACAATTTGACCATCGCGCGATTTCCTCCACCGCTCCCCGGCATCGATCACGTGTCTCAAAATCCATGCGGGCGTAAACGCCCGCCGGATCTGCGGCCAACTCGCTTTCCGCCCAGCTGGTCGATTGGAAAAGTTCCCGCCACTGGATTTGCGCGAGGCGGCGACAACTATTGATCGCATTTGTGAGCGCGGTCTGCTGTACGGCCTGGTGCCGATGTTCCTGCTGCATAACCTCGAGCAGCGGCGAACGGAGCGAGCGTTCCAGCCAGCCGCTCACCAACGGGAGCGCCCCTTCGTCATCGTAGAGATGCGCCACCAGTTCGCTCGCAAAATGCGGCGTCGGCCCGGGATACCGTTCGACCAGTTCTTCCATTATTTTAAGCAAACGGGGCGAGCTGTGACGGACGGCAGTGATGAGCCGATTTGCCCAAAAGTCGGCCTCCTCGCTTTGCCTTTGCTGTTGCTCGACTTGGATCGCGAGCGCGCGCAGACATTCGAGTAACTGCAATCGCAACATCAGCGGGAGAGCCCAGAGTTCTCCGATGTCGAGTGGCGTGATCGCCTGAAACGCGGCCAGAAATCTCCGGATGATCTCGGGCTCCAAGGCTCCGTCGGTCTCGGCGACCATTTCCGCGGCCACATGATAAACCCGGGGCAAGCCTGTACCAGGGCCGCTGGCGATCAGAGGCAACTTTCCGTAGTATTTTTGCGGAAGACTCTTCCGCAGATCGATCACCTGTTCCCGAATCAAATAGGCGTTATCGAGCAGCCACTCCGCAGAAAGCGTGAAGGCGTGGTGCGCCTCAGCCGACATCGTGAGACTCACGTTCGCCCATTCCAGTGCGTCCTCGATTTCGCGTAACCGGCGCAGAAAAGATGGTCCGCGCGGCTTCGCTCCGCGCCTGACTGCGATTGCGCTTGCGAGGCGCGCCGCATTTTCGACGAGACGCTGACTGGAAGGCAGTTCATGACCGAGCGGTCGTGCGGTCGGTTCGACAGAGAAAGGTGGCGGCGGATAAAAACCGAACGTCACGGGCGCCTCGGCTTCCACGTCACGCAAAATCGCCAGCGCACGCGAGGCTTCGCTGGGTTCGACTTCAGCTAGGACGACCGTTTCGTTCGGCAGGATCGTGCTCGTGAATCTGGCCAGGCTCGCCGCGTCGACATGCTCCCGAAGCAATTGGACGATAATCCAGCCAGTAATCGCACCTGCTAACGCGAACGCCGCGAGTAGCAGGGCCAACCCGGCCGCTCGGTGATCCGCCACCATTCCGTGCTCCCAGAGAATAAACGCGCCAAGGACCAGGCTGAGAACTGAAGCGGCGGCTGATCCGCCGATCGCCGAAATCCCATGTTCCTCGACCCGCTCCCGGCCTTTGGTCGAAACGTGGATCGCGGCAGCGCGGCGAAACCGACCGCGATTGAGATTCCGAAGTACGGCCCGACCGGTTCCCACGCTTTGGAAAATGCCGACCACCAAAACGCGATCGCGCTTATTCCGCCAAAGTCTCATATCTAACCCTATAGGATATGACTTGGAAATATCGACGTGATTGTTTCAACTCTGGCAACGCCGTCGGATTCTCCGGGCATTCAAATGGCCTCTAATCCTTTTCGCGCTGATTCAGGAAGTTTAAGATTCTCAACCCCACGGCGTGGTGAGCTCAAAAACGATAAAGGCTCTTTTTTCTGTTGAATTCGAAGGCGAGAAAATCAACCCGGCGGTTGCTCGGCCGTGTCGAAAGCCGATCGGCTTAGGGGAGGCTATCGGAGGTGTGATTTATTTCGTCACGAGAGGTATGGCGTGCTTCAATATCGGAGCAATATGGGCCTGTAGCTCAGCGGTTAGAGCAGGGGACTCATAAATCAAGAAAGAGTCTTTGCGCATGATTTCGCTGCTTTGCACACCGTCGCGAATGCTTGGCTTTCGTGACAATTAACGTTAGCAGCGCGTTACACAGAATTGCATAGTTTTGCAGCAAAAATCCCCCTGACCGTAGAAAACGACCGTAGAAGAATAGGCCCATAGCTTTTCCTCTCCACGGGCCAGGTAAAAACCATTGTGCCGTCACATTCGCTCTCGTTAGAGACTGTCAAGTGCGTCGCGTTGGAGTGGATTGGTTGTTGGCGCGCCGGCATCAACTTCTCCCACGAACACGTTAACGCGCGCTGGGATCGTGCGGCACGTCGTGATCAGGACGTTCAATTCTCCCGCTTCGATTGTTTGTAGAGTGCGAATGTTGAGATCGGCTTTTTTCAGCAAGTTTTTCTTGAGTAATATTTCGCGCTGTTCGGTTTCCGTTGAACGCGGCGTAAGCTTTGCCCGTCGCTTCAGCCGCGGCATCATGAGTGTCGGTTACGTCGGTAACGGCGAGCCATAGCGCTTCGCTGTTCACGCGATAGAGCGCTTGATAACCCGCATTAGCAAGCGCGAGAAAACGATCGGCGCGCTCCTGAAGGGGCGATTTTATCGCCGCAAACGACACTGAGGGGAGAACGAGCAAGAGCCAGGAGAATTTTTCAGCCAAGAGCGATGCATACGCGCAATGCTAATCGCATAGGCGCGAAGTTGTGAAGCGCACTTTTTTATTTTGCCGCGGTCATGGTGAATTTCAGCGTATCGGCTAGCTGATCGCCGGCGTACAACTCGACGCGATACTTTCCCAGCGGCCAACCTTTATCGGGACGCGAAAGCGTAAACGTGCCTGCGGCCGTCGGCCCATCGGCGGTCATTGC
>CATPBS010000124.1 GCA_955652715.1 uncultured Candidatus Udaeobacter sp. | reverse complement strand
CTGCTCAACGGGGCGCAACGCGCCTATCACTCTTTGAACTCGCCCTTGTGCTCGTGCGTCTCAATCACGTTGCCCGATTCATCGTAAACGCGAATCACAGCGTGATGTGAGCGGCTCCGGTGCATCGCCTATCCAGTAACCGGCAATCAAAAAACCGTTAGCTCCGGAGGCGACTCCCCGACAATTGCCTCCTGTTGTTAATCGTCACCGTCCTCGTCGTCAAAGGGCGGAGTGATGCCCGTGTAGTCGCCGATCACGTATGCGCTGTATGGCCCATTCATGCCTTGGGAGACGTTCTGGGTGCCGAAACCTGGTTGGTTAATATTACCGTAGCTGGCGACAATGTTGCCCGACGAATCGACCCTGATTACCTGGTGATTGAACTGATCGCTGATCAGCGTGTCGCCATTTGCCAGGCGGACCGCGCGGGTTGGGAGGGGCATCGGATTGCTGCCCGGGCGGACATTCGTAAAGAAGTGCCAGAAGTCGGCCCCAGTTTCATCGGTTTCGACGATGCGGCTGTTGTTGGAGTCGGTGATGAGGGTGCGGCCGTTGGGGAGCCGGCTGGCAAAGGCCACACCGCTGAAGGCAACGCCGCCGGCTTGTGTATACGTGTGCACGATAGTGCTTGGGATGGTGTGCGTGACTTCAAGGGCTTGGTTGTTGTTCTCGTCGGCGATGAGGATGTGTCCATTTTCGAGCAGTTCGGCGGAGTTGGGATTGTTAAGTCCGTCGTATTGCCACACGATGGCCTTATCGGAGCGGCGCACCTCGATAATGCGAGCGTTTCCCTGATCCGTGATCAGCACATGATTGTCCCCATTCTCCTGAGACAAGTAGGTATTCTGCACCGGAACGTTGAGCTGATTGAACCCGGAGCCAGTGACGCCGAACGTTCCATATTGCCAGACAATGTGGCGGTGGTGGTTCACGAGCAGAACGCGATTGTCGACGCAACCATTCGGAGGGGGGCACAATGGCTCGGTGCCGCCCGGAGCCCCGGTACCCGCCATTAGAGTAAGTCCGCCCACTCGTTCGGCGTCGTTGGTGCCAATAATCGAGTTCGCCGAAACATCGTTTGGACCGTTTCCAAAATGCCAGACGATGTTACCCGCCGGGTCAATCTCGATGACGCGGTTGTTGAATTGATCAGTGATAAGGATGTTGCCGTGCCTGTTAAATCCATGTCCGGCATTTGCGATCGCGCCCGTGCACAAGATCACGCCAATAGTGACTAAAAGTGACAGTTTCATAACCCTAATGTTCGCAGCAGCCCAGCCTCGAAGCCGCTACTTAAAAGTAACAACTTTGTTACTTTTAATGTCTTGCGCATCCGCGCCGTCCAAACGCTTAGCCGTGGGCGTTAGCGATAAAATTTGTGCACGAGACGTTGAGCATCAGATGCACGGAAGTCTTTGCAGACTGCGCCTTCGCCAGCCATTCCTACAGCAGTCATGCCTGCGGCTGCCATTACGCCGTATCCGACCGCTGCTCCTACTGTTGCGGCAGCACCGGCCTTCGCAGCCTCGGCTGGTGTGTTGTGTTGGTCGTCGTTCATGTTCAGTGGGGAACGACCATAGCACGACGCACACGACTCTCCGCAACGGACAACTTACGGCTCTTTGAATTCGCCCTTGTGTTCGTGTGTTCCAATCACGTTGCCAGCCCTCATCGTAAACGCGGATCACAGCGTCATGTGAACGGATGAGTCAGGGCATCAAGAATTGCGGAGCATTTCACAATTGATGCGCAGGCCGCAGCCATCAGTAGGGCGAGAGCTTTGAGCGGTCTGAATCAGGTGGATCGCGCATCACAAGACGCGCACGGCAACCGGCTGGCACGAAACAGTCCTAGTGAAACGCTCGGTCCGCGCAATCGTTGTCTGGGTATCGGTGGCAACGCTGATGACTGCAACTGATGTTGCGAAAGCAGGGCCCTTCCGAAATTTTTTTCGAGCTCTACGTAGCGCAATCGCGCACCCAAAGGAGACGCCGCGACCGCACCGGAGTAGTCGGAGCAGTCATAAGCATAATGAGACTCCACCGACCGATGCTTCGAATAGTCAGACTTCGGGCAGCCCAGTCCCTGCGCCTCCAGGTCGGCCCGATGTGCGCGTGGCGAAGGCAGCCTCGGGCACGAATCAGCAAAAAACTGACCTGCTGTACGGAACTCCCGTGCCCGGAAAACCAGGCTTAGTTACCAGTCCGTTCGCGCCAGATAGCGGTTACGTCGACGTGACTGGTTTTCCGCCGCGAACCGCAGTAGAAGATCCTTACACAAGCAAAATTTTCCTGACGCCGTAGGATCTCAGTGGTTATACTCCCCTGCGCGTGAAGGGCTGGGAGCAGTGGGGTGGAAGTTCGCGAATTTCATCGCCTTCGCACAGGTATATTCTCCCTCTGAAGAGGATGGCAATCAATTCCTGTTGGCGCATCGCACGACGGTTTCCGCGCTCGACGGTTTGGTGAACACCTTGTAAACAGAATGGAAACTGAAAGACAACCCCACGAATCGCGCACAGGGAGGCCGACTCTTAAGACGCCAGAGCTCTGCGCTAAGATATGTGAGCGAATGGCACACGGCGAGACGCTCACGAACAGGCGATGCCGCCTGGCCTTTCCGAATGATCTTCACGCGTGCGCGAGGGCAATAAGCCAGAATTTGGGCTGCGGGAGCTAAAGAACGGCCATCTGCAACGTGGGCGGAAATCAGCGGATGTTTTCTGACTTTTCGTTCTGACTGTGGCTAACTGAGGGCATTTCAGCCCTATTTTTCATAGGTAGATGAGCGGGCAACGGGAATCGAACCCGCATGGCCAGCTTGGAAGGCTGGAACTTTACCATTAAGCTATGCCCGCGTGTTGTAGGAAGTGAACTCCGAAAGCGTTCGCGAGTAAATAGTGACTGGTGACTGGTGAATAGTCAAAGCGATTGGCGGGCGTTGCGGCGCGCACCCTTCGACTTCGCTCAGGGCAAGCTCAGGTCGCGCTCTACCATTATTTCTCAAATCCGGTGGCGACCAGAGTGGCGTTGTGGCCGCCGAAGCCGAAGGAGTTATTTAGGACAACGCGCACTTTCTTTTCGCGGGCGACGTTTGCAGTGTAATCGAGGTCGCATTCTTCGCCAGGATTTTCCAGATTGATTGTTGGAGGAATCACAGAATCGCGGATGGCAAGGGCGCAGGCGGCCATCTCAACTCCTCCGGCACCGCCTAACAAGTGGCCGGTCATCGATTTTGTGGAACTGATGGCGACCTTGTAAGCCTGCTCTCCGAATACCTGTTTGATCGCGCGGGTCTCGCAAATGTCGCCGATATCGGTGGAGGTAGCGTGCGCGTTGATGTAATCGACCTGATCAGGAGATATGCGGGCGTGCCCGAGCGCAAGTTGCATGGCGCGCGCGGCGCCTTCGCCGTCCGGCGGCGGCGCTGTCATATGGTAAGCGTCCGCGGAAACCCCGTATCCTGTGATCTCGCAGTAGATTTTCGCGCCGCGGGCTTTGGCGTGCTCCAATTCCTCCACCACCACAACTCCTGCGCCTTCGCTCATCACAAAACCGTCGCGATCACGATCGAACGGCCGAGAGGCGCGCTCGGGTTCGTCGTTGCGGGTGCTCAGCGCTTTCATAGCTGAAAATCCTGCAAGGCCAATCTCGACGATGGACGCCTCCGAGCCACCTGCGAGAAAGATATCGGCGTCACCAAATTTGATAATTCGCCACGATTCACCGATGGCGTTATTCGATGTCGCGCAGGCGGTGACGATACACAAATTGGGGCCATGCAGGTCGAACTCCATTGAGATGACGCCGCTGGCCATGTTGCTGATCAGCATGGGAATGGTGAACGGCGAATTTCGCGAGGGTCCTTTGGTCAGCAGGATCGTCAGTTGATCCTGAAGTGTTTTTAGCCCGCCGATTCCGGTGCTAACGATCACCCCAAAACGGTCCCGTCGTTTCAAGTTCGCTACATCAATCCCGCTGTCCTCGAGCGCCATTTTTGCTGCCGCCATTGAAAGCTGCGTAAATCGATCGGTGCGGCGGATATCCTTCGGATTTTTGAAGAATGGTTTTGGGTCGAAATCGCGGACTTGCCCGCCGATTCGGCAATCGTACGCGGCAGTATCGAATGCGTCGATTGCACGAATGCCGCTGACCCCGTTCTTGAGATTGGACCAAAACGTTTCGACGTCATTGCCAAGCGGCGTAAGGGTACCGAGACCAGTGATAACAACTCTGCGATCGGCCATGGCGTTATTGCGTTAAAGCGTTGAAGCGTTCAACCGTCAACTGGTTCCCATGCCGACACTTTGGACGGTTTGGAAGAGTTTGCCTTCGGTCTTGATAGAAGGCGCAATGATTATCTCCGTTTGCTGAAACTCGGCAATGTTGCGCGCGCCGACGTTGCCCATGCAGGTGGTGATGGCGCCGACCAAATTTTGGCTACCGTCGTCAACTTCTGCCGGACCAAACAGGATTTGTTTCAGCGAGCCGGTAGAGCCCACCTTGATGCGGGTGCCTCGCGGAAGATTTGCGTGCGGCGTGGCCATGCCCCAATGGTAGCCGCGCCCGGGCGCTTCGTGCGCTTTCGCGAACGCGCTGCCTACCATGACCGCGTCTGCGCCGCAGGCCAGCGCCTTGCAAACGTCGCCGCCTCTGCTCATCCCGCCATCAGTGAGGATCGGCACATAACGTAATGATTTCTTGAAGTAAGCGTCACGCGCCGCGGCGCAATCGACTGTCGCAGTGACCTGCGGAACACCGAGTCCAAGTACGCCGCGTGAGGTGCAAGCCGCTCCCGGTCCGACGCCGACCAGAACCGCAGCCGGCCCGCACTCCATAATTTCAAGGGTTACGTCGTAGCCAACCGTGTTTCCGACGATTACCGGAATGCGCATTTCGCGGCAAAACCTTTCCAGATCGAGCGACTTATACTCCGACGAAATATGCCGCACGGTAGAAACCGTGCTTTGCACCACGAAAACATCAGCGCCAGCCTCTTCCGCGATCTTGCCAAATTCAGCGGCGCGCTGAGGAATGGAACTCACCGCAGCCAATACTCCACCATCTTTGATCTGGCGCACACGCGCCGCGAT
>CATPBS010000123.1 GCA_955652715.1 uncultured Candidatus Udaeobacter sp. | reverse complement strand
GAGCAGGACCGTCTTCAACAGGCCGACATCGTTTTCGACAATGACCTTATCGACCACCATCTGGGTGAACACTGGGAAGAGCAGTTGAAGGAAGCTGACAGCGACGGCCAGCCCTAGCACCTGAAGCAAGATCATTTTAAATCGCGCAAGAAATGGAAGAACCCACGCCAGCGTGGGCTTGCTTTCCGTAGCTTGTTCGAATGCAGGCGTGTAATCGAACAGCGCCGCGTAGCCTGTCCACTTCGCTTCAAATTCGCGGCGCGGAAGTTTCCGTAACCCAACCGCGGGATCGGCCACGCGCACAAACTGCTCATCAACATCGTAGAGCACGATCCAGTGGTTGCCCTCCCAGTGCACTATGGCTGGCAGCGGCATGAGCGATAGATTGCGCAGCGAGATCTTCAATGCGCGCGCCGCCAGGCCAAGTTCAGTTGCGGCGCGGGAAAGCGCCTTCAGGCTGGTGCCGTCCGTAGCCGTGTGACACAGCTGCCGAATTCGTGCCAGGCTTACCTTGCGGCCGAAATACCGGCAGATCATTCCGAGACTGGCTGCACCACAATCCATCTCGTCGATCTGCATGATGTGGTCGACTTTGCGGACTCGCTTTCGGCGTTTGCGGAACAAGCCCTGCTCGTCGGCAAAGGGAGCTTCTTTATCTTCGGCCCCGGCCGGAGGATGTTCACGATCCAGTTGAACCTTGTCGTGTACCTGTGTTTCGGCAGGCAACAATTCGGTCGTGAAATCAAGCGGAATACGCGCTTCGGTTTTCGCCTGATAAAGCGCGAGGCGTTCGCTCACGAGCCTATCGAATTCCGGAAAACGTCGCCGCAAGTCCTGCACCGACTTGGGTTCAAGAGAGAGCAATTGGCAATCTGTGAATGCCTCGACGGAGGCCGCACGCGGTGAGCCGTTCAAGACCGACAGTTCACCGAAAAAGTCACCCTCGCGATAAAACGCGAGATTGCGCGTTTGTCCGTCGATTCCCGCAAAAGCCCGCGCGCGTCCCTTCTGCATTATGTAAAGAGGACCGGCATCGTCTCCTTCACGGATGATCAGATTGCCTTTTTCGATCGTGACAGGTTTTAACCTGTCGATCATGCCGCGCAACACGGGCGTCGGAAGCCGGCGATCCGCGATTTCACTCTCGGATCATCTGGTTGCGGCTCGACTTTTTTCATCACGCGACAAAGTTCAAATCCGTCGCCGCGCGCGACCGGCTCGAGCACATGCCCCGCCGAAACGCTGTGGAATCTCTGCTGCGCGTCGATGGGAATATCTTCCAGAAGAAAATCGGCACGCCGATACGGGTAGCGCCCTTCAACGGCGACTTCTTCCATCGACATCCCGTCTTGGCGCACACAGAACAGCGCTTCCTGGGCGGCATCGCGCGATTCCAGCTCGATCACTTCCGTTTCGAATCGCGTAAGAGCTAATCGCAAGGCAACCAATTCACGTTGACGCGCGTGTGGAACAAGCAACGCATCGCAACGCCTCTGATACGCTGCTTCGATGGTGAGCATTTCGTTAAACCACTTCGAATCCCGTCCGAGTCCCTTCAGCCAATTGGCCGGTGGCGACGACTCAATTCCATTACGATTAAGAAAATGTCGTTCTTGGGCCGAAATCGCGTCTGAAGTTGGCTCTCCTTCAGCACAGAATGCGGCCAAGCGCCACATTAACTCTTTTGTCATCTCGTCCAATTCTCCAGATAGAATCAATTCCGCCACGAATACTTGGCGCAGCTCGGACGACGCGGAATTATATTCTATTTCATCCGGAACAATGTCTTCATGAAGGGTGCTGGCATAATAATCACGGGTAAAGTAATCGCTGAAATCATCAAAACTGAGGCCTCGATTTGCCAGCCAGATTTCTGTTTCCTCCGCAGTGATCAAATCGTGCTCGTAGCGAAACGCTTCTGCAGCACTGGAAATGGCGGATTCATCCAGATCCAGGTCTAATTCACCTCCGCGTCTTTCGGCTTCTACGCGATGGAGAAATTCCTTCCATTCTATGTCAAGTTCGCCTCTGAAAATGGCCGCATCAATCGCGTCGCGCGCTGTATATTCCTGATCTCCGCATGCACACACGACCAGGTCATGATGTGAAACTGACTCTCTGGTCGGCATTGAACTGCGTTTTCTACATCCTTTTGGGAAGAATGTCGAGTGTGTCATTAAACCGTCCAGAAAGAGCCGAGAACGGCGAAAATGCTTGGTTTCCTGAGGAATGGTAATTTGACCAAAGGAGCAATCACAAGGTTCAGTTCACAGCATGCCGGCCGCCTCGCTACAAGCTTTGCTCGCGAAATCGATCGATTACGCCGGAATGTTTCCGCCGTGCAGTCTTGCGCTCGAGCCGGCGCTCCAAAATCAGGCGCGATATGTGCGCTCGCCCGATGCGTGGATGCTCGGCGCATTTGTTCTTCCCGTTGAACAATTCGATGCGGCCAGGCAACTCCTGTCGCAGTTCGATCCTTTGCATCCGCTGCGCGTCGCTGCGCTTGGTCCCAAGACTGCGAATGCAGACGCCTTTCTTGAAGCAGTGGAGAAAGCTGATACCGCGATTCGCTGGTTGTCGGGCAATGTCGATCTCGTATCGATTAGTCACGTCGAGATGTTTTTACCGCCCGATGTAGATCTTGCCTTACTGGAAGAGGCGAGATCACTTCTCGGTGATCTACCAGTTTTCTGGGAAGCGCCGCCAGATCGAGCGCAACAGACGATTGCATTACTGGCCGAACACAATTCCGATGCCGACCCGCCCACCTTTGGTTACAAACTACGTACCGGCGGAGTGACAGCAGATGCATTTCCAAGTTCCGAGCAAATCGCCGGCGCCCTCGTCACCCCGGCCACGCATCAACTCCCCATCAAGTTTACGGCGGGGCTGCATCATCCGATCCGCCAATTTCGCGATGAAGTTAAAACAAAGATGCACGGATTTCTTAATGTGCTCGGCGCCGCAGTCCTCGCGGCGGTGCACCGATGGGATGCACACCATACCTCGATAATGCTGGAGGATGAGAATGCCGATTCGTTTTCGTTCACTGACAAACTTTTCGCGTGGCGCGAATGGAAGATCAATATCGAACGACTGCAATATCGACGGAAATTCGTGGCGTCGTTCGGCAGTTGCAGCTTCGATGAGCCGCGGGACGATTTGCGCGCGCTCGGTTTTCTTTAATCACCACGAAGATCACCGAGTCCTTTGAGGCCCTTTCTGAATTTTCTTCGTGGCCTTCGTGTGCTTCGTGGTTAAATCATGCTGATGAGTTCGCCCTTGCGCAGTTTCATTGAAGTTTCAGCCGATTCGCATTTTTCCATTCAAAATCTGCCCTTCGGGGTTTTTCAACCGAAACAAGGCAAGCCGCGCGT
>CATPBS010000122.1 GCA_955652715.1 uncultured Candidatus Udaeobacter sp. | reverse complement strand
TTACATGAACATTTCGTTCGACGGCTTGTTTGCGCTCGCCTACTCCAGCGCGCGGGACCTTGATCACATCGAAGTGGGCGATCATGATCCGCAACAGCGCGGGTTCAACGCGCGTAACATCGAGCTCGCGTTGGACGGCGCAGTCGATCCGTACTTCGAAGGGTTCGCGAACATCGTCTTCAAATTGGATAACGACAATCAAACTTCGGTCGAAGTCGAAGAGGCTTTCATGCAAACAACTAGCCTGCCATTCAACTTGCAATTAAAAGGCGGACAATTTTTCGCCGCGTTCGGCCGGCTGAACCCGACGCATCCGCACACTTGGGACTTCGCAGACACGCCTCTCGTCAACGGCTTATTTTTGGGGCCCGACGGGTTGCGCGGCGTTGGAGCCCAAGGTTCCTGGACGTTGCCTCTACCGTGGTATTCACAACTGATCTTTGCGTCGCAAAACGGACGCGGCAGCACAGGATTTTCGTTTCGGAATCCTGGTGACAACGGAATGTTTTTCGACCGCATTACGACCGACCGTGAAGCGCGCGGCTTGCAGGATTTCGTCTGGATACCTCGGTGGGAAAACTCTGTCGACCTTAGTCCAACGCAAGTAGTGTTGGCTGGCGTTTCGGGTGCATTTGGCTCCAATGAGACGGGCGCAAATTCGCGAACTCAGATTTACGGCGCGGATCTTCTTTACAAGTGGAAAAGCTCCCATGCAGAAGGGGGCTTTCCGTTTGTGAAATGGCAGACCGAATTCATGTATCGCCGATTCGAAGCCGGACGTGGCGCGAATGACTCATTTCCAGTCGCGGAAACGTTTCACGATTGGGGACTGTATTCGCAGGTTCTTTGGGGATTCAAAAAAGGATGGGTCGCCGGCATTCGGGGCGACTATGTACACATGCAGAATTCCGAGTTTACCGACGACTTGGATCGACAATCACGCTCTCGGATCTCTGCGAATCTGACTTGGTATCCGACTGAATTTTCGAAATTCCGCTTGCAGTACAATCACGATTTCCTCGAGGAAAACTTTTTCCTGTCGGAGCGCGAAGTCGATTCGCTCTTTCTCCAGTTCGAATTCATCCTCGGTTCTCACGGTGCCCACAAATTTTGAACACATGAAGAAAATTCTGTTAATCCTGTTCACACTCCTCACCTGCGCTTTCGCGGCGCAGGCGAAACTAAACGTCGTCGCGACTTTGCCTGACTTCGGATCGCTCGCCCGTGAAATTGGCGGCGATAAAGTCAACGTAATCGTTCTGGCGAAACCTACGGAAGATCCGCACTTCGTTGATGCGCGACCGAGTTTTGTGGTCTCGCTGCGCAACGCCGATGTCCTGATCGATGGCGGCGCCGAGCTGGAGCTTGGATGGCTGCCGCCGCTTTTGCAAAACGCGCGCAATCCGAAAATCGAAATCGGCAAACCGGGACGCGTTCAGGCTTCCCAGGGAATTCGTCTCATGAATGTGCCCGCAAACGTGACGCGCGCTGCGGGGGACGTGCACGCGCTCGGCAACCCGCATTTCACGGTCGATCCGATCATCGCGAAAGCGACCGCTCAGCATATCGCGCAATCGTTTTCCGCCCTCGATCCGGCGAATGCCGCATTTTACGAGGCGAACTACAAGAAATTCGAGGCGACGACCAACGCGAAACTACAGGAGTGGGGCGCGGCGATGCTGCCATTTCAAGGCCAACATGTCGTGGCGTATCACGATTCCTGGCCGTACTTCGCGCACCGTTTCGGTTTAAACATCGACATTTTCCTCGAGCCGAAGCCCGGAATTCCACCTTCGCCTTCGCATCTCGCCGAAGTAATCGCGCAAATGAAAGCGCAGCACATCAAAGCGATCATTGTCGAGCCGTTTCACGACCGACGGATTGCTGAGAAAGTGGCGAGCGCGACCGGCGCGAAAGTTGTCGACTTTTCGCAATTCCCAGGCGGCCTGCCCGGAACGGACAGTTATGTAAAGTTGATCGACACCCTTGTCTCGCGATTGGCTGCCGCGTTGAAATAGCTATGTGGGAGGTAATGTTTTGGCCAATCGTGGCCTGCGTGCTTTTGCCCTGGTTACTCGTTTATCTCGGCCTGCATGTCGTGCAGCGGGGCATCATCTTCATCGACATCGCCATGGCTCAAATGGCGTCACTGGGAATTTGTCTTGCCGTGCTGCTCCACCTCGATCTCGAAAGCTGGACAACTTTCGGAATTGCGCTCGGCTTCACGCTCGTCGGCGCAGCGATTTTTTCCGTGACGGGGAAACGGACAAGCCAAATTCCACAGGAAGCCGTCATCGGCATTTCCTATGTGGTAGCGGCAGCCGCGGCAGTGTTGCTGCTTAGCCGCGCGGCGGAAGGCGACGAGGAAATTAAAAACATGCTCGTGGGAAATATTTTGCTGGTCACACCGCGAGAAGTTTGGGAGCGGTTCGCGCTATTCGCGGCCGTCGGTGTTTTCCATTTCGTTTTTCGTAGAAATTTCCTCCTCGTGTCGTTTGACCGTGACGGCGCCTATCAGAAGGGACTGCGCGTTCGTTGGTGGGATTTTTTCTTCTACGCCGTTTTTGGTTTGGTTGTGACGAGCTTTGTTCGGATCGCAGGCGTGCTGCTCGTCTTCAGTTATTTGATCGTCCCCGCGGTTTGCGGGATCAATCTGGCCCGGCGAACCGCGAACCGTTTGCTGATCGGCTGGTTCATCGCGCTTTTAGGCGGCGTCGCTGGATTGTTTCTTTCCTACTGGTGGGACTTGCCTTCCGGCGCAGCGATCGTCTGCACGTTCGGCGCATTGCTAATCCTCATTTCACTTTTCGCGTTGTGGCGGCATCGCGGAGCTCATTCTGTCGGGATGCGCGATTCACAATGATACTGTGCGGCGCACGGCAATTTGGTCACCCGGCGTGGTTTCTACGGCACGGTGGCGTACGATTTTTAAACTGAGCTGCAATAATTGAGGTATCTTCCTGCGATGCGTCGGACAGATGATTCCCATCTTGACCACCCCGGCAAGCAAGGGCACGCCGACGAGCACAAAGCGGGATTCGCTGAATACGTGCGCCTGGCTCTGATGGCGCTCGTCATCGTCGCCAGCCTAACCGGCTGGTGGCGGCACTGGATCTCGCGGGACTGGATGGCGTTCGCGGCCACGTTGATTGGCGGCTTCCCTATCTACAAGGAAGCTTGGGAAAACCTTCGCAAGCGTCGCATGACAATGGAGCTCTCCATGACCATTGCGCTCGTTGCCGCGCTGTGCATCGGGCAGTTTCTGACCGCGCTCGTGATCGCGTTCTTCGTGCTTTTTGCCGAGATGGTCGAAGGCTACACGGTTGGCAGTGGGCGGCGTGCGATCCAAACCTTGATCGACGCCCTGCCACGTCAGGTGAGAGTGCGGCGTGGCGGCGAGGAACGTGAGTTGGGTACAAACGAAGTTGTCGCCGGCGAGATCATCATCATTCGGCCTGGAGAACGCATTCCGGCCGATGGCGTGGTGATCAAAGGCCACAGTTTCGTGGATCAATCCTCGATCACCGGCGAGTCGTTGCCGGTTGAGAAAGTCGAACAGAGCAATGTATTCGCCGGCACGATCAACAAGGATGGCGTGCTCGAAGTGACCGTCGAGAAAATCGGGCGCGACACCACCTTTGGCAAAATCATCGAAATCGTCGAGCAGGCGGAAAAGTCTCGCGCGCCCGTGCAGCGTATCGCCGACCGGCTCGCGGCGGGACTGGTCTACTTCGCGTTCGGCGCGGCGGCGCTTACGCTCATTGTCACGCGCAATTTCACTTCGACTATCGCGGTGATCATCGTCGCTGGCGCGTGCGGAGTAGCGGCCGGTACGCCGCTCGCCATCCTCGCGGGAATCGGAAGCGCTGCGCGTCGCGGCATCATCACCAAGGGTGGGCTTTACCTCGAGCAGCTCAGCCGCATCGACACTATCGTTCTGGACAAAACCGGCACGCTCACGCTCGGAATTCCCGAAGTGACCGCGGTGCGAGCGATCAATGACGCCACAGAGAATGACGTGCTCCAGACCGCTGCCATCGCCGAGCAACATTCCGAGCACCCGCTCGGAGAAGCGATCGTGCGTTGCGCCCACGAGCGCAAGTTGCCGCTGCACGAGTATTCGCAACTGCGCTACTCACCGGGAAAAGGGATCGTTTGTGAGGAATCGAGCACACGCATCTTCGTCGGCACGCGCTCTCTTTTTGAAGAGCATGGCGTGTTGGTTCCAGCAGACGCACTTTCCGAAGTTGACGGTGCTAACGGCGCGGGCAAAACCGTCGTGCTGGTCGGGCGCGACCAGCTGGTTCTCGGCGCCGTGACGCTGGCCGACCAGCTTCGGACCGAGGCGAAGCGAGCCGTGAACGATCTCAAAGCGCAACGCTATCGCGTCATCTTGCTAACCGGTGACAGCTCCGACACGGCAAAAACGATCGGTCGTGCACTGGGCGTCGATGAATCGATCGGCGATCTTTTGCCCGAGCAGAAAGTGGAAAAAATTCGCGCGCTGCTGCACGCGGGTCGGAAAGTGGCGATGGTCGGCGATGGAGTGAACGACGCGCCCGCGCTGGCCGAAGCAACAGTCGGCATCGCGATGGGCCAAGGCGCCGACGTGGCGCTCGAAACCGCGGATGTGACGCTGATGACCAGCGACCTCTCGCGCCTGGTGGAAGTGCTCGCGATCAGCAAACGCTGCTATCGCGTGATCATGTTCAACTTCTGGGGCACGATTGGTGTGGACACCGTCGGCATCGTGCTCGCCTTTTTCGGAATGCTCGCCCCGATCATTGCCGCGCTCATCCATGTTGGCTCGGAATTGGCGTTCATCCTCAATTCCGCCCGGCTATTCCGCCAACAACCACCCCGATCCTCTTGACGGCTGAGCTACGTTCTACTGCGAGAAGCAAACTCTAGCCTGCGCCGGGCCTTGATCTGGGATGGCGCCGGAAGCCTTTGGCGAGAGCAAAATAATGAATGGTCAAGTCACTCTCTGGCAAGTCGCCGCAGCTTATGTTTTCGCCCTTGTCGGTGGATCGATCAACACGACGCTGCAACTGGCGCACAAGCCGCTTTGCGCGCTGATTAGTTTCGCGGCTGGAACACTTCTGGGAGTAACGCTCTTTGCCATTTTGCCCGAAAGCTTGGGCGACAGTCCATGGTGGGCCGTAGCGATTGCGGCGGCTACTGGATACGCCCTGTTCTTCTTCATCAGCAAATATATCCATCATGTCTGTCCCGCCTGCTCGGCCAGCCACTTCGACGCAGACGCGACGCGACATTTTAGTGAAATCGCGACTACGCTGATTGTGGCACTGGCGATTCACAGCACGACCGACGGTTTGGCGTTGGGAATTCAACAGGAAGCCCCTGCAACGGACGCGACGCAGTGGTCGCTGTTCGCTGCACTTTGCATTCACAAAGTTCCGGAAGGCCTCGCGCTGGGGAGTCTTTTGATCGGCGCTGGATTGCAACGTATGATCGCGCTCGGCTGGGTTGCCGCAGTTGAAGCAACGACTCTGTTGGGTGGCGTGATTGGCTATTTCTTCCTGGCGAAGGTTTCCACCTTTTGGCTCGGCTTAATCATGGCGCATGTTGGCGGTGGATTTTTCTATCTGGCCGCACACGCAGTATTGGGAGAACTGATCAAGCACGGAAAGGCACTTGTGCTGACGAGCTTTTCCGCCGGGTTGGCCTTGATTGGGATTCTTGACATTTGCTTGAGGGTGTTCGCGCCCTAGCGATTGCATTTTGCGCCATGCCCTCATTCCGTTATTCCCACAAAAGCTTTTGGAGCCTGATTAATGTTGTTGTGACTGAATCCCTGAAAACTTAACGCCAACATCATGTCTCGCGGACATTCACACTCACTCGCGAATTTCGATCGCGCATTCATCATCGGAATTCTATTGAACTCCGGATTTGTCGTGACCGAAGCGGTCTTCGGTTTCTTCGCCCACTCGCTCGCATTGCTCGCCGACGCGGGTCACAACTTCGGCGACGTGTTGGGGCTGGTGATGGCTTGGACGGCCAGCTATCTCGTTAAGCGCGCGCCGACTCGCCGGCGCACTTACGGATTTCGTGCATCTTCAATTCTCGCTGCGCTCGCCAACGCGATTATCCTGCTGGTTGTTACAGGCGCGCTTTCGTGGGAGGCAATTCGGCGGCTGATCCATCCCGAGCCCGTCATGGGAACGACCATGATCTGGGTCGCTGCGGTGGGCGTCGTTATCAATAGCCTGACCGCTCTGATGTTCATGTCGGGCCGCAAGCGTGACCTGAATTTGCAGGGCGCCTTCATGCACATGGCGGCCGACGCCGCGGTCACGTTCGGCGTCGTGGTCGCGGGCATCGCGATTTACTTCACGCAATGGCTCTGGCTTGATCCGCTCGTTAGTTTGCTGATCGGTATCGTCATCGCGGTCGGCACTTGGGGATTGCTTCGCGAATCACTCAATCTCTCGCTGGCGGCCGTTCCCACGGGTGTTGATTCCGCCGCCGTGGAAAATTATCTCTCCAAACTGCCCGGGGTTGCCAAAGTCCACGATCTCCACATTTGGGCGATGAGCACTACGGAGATCGCGCTTACGGCGCATCTCGTAAAGCCAGACGGAAAGATCGACGATCTGCTGTTGGTTCGGATCCAAGATCAACTTCACGATCGCTTCGGCATCGGGCATATGACCATTCAACTGGAGTGTGGCGGTCCCGATAGCTTCTGTGCGCAGGAGTCCGCGCACGTGGTGTAGCCACGCTCTTTATTCGTGGCTACCTTTGGTTAGTGCATTCGTTTCGGTACAGCGACGGCAAGCTTCACTGCGAAGATGTCGATCTTGGGCGCGTCGCCGAACATTTTGGAACGCCGCTTTATGTCTACAGCGCGGCCACGATTCTGGATCACTATCACCGCCTTGACGCCGCGCTCACGTCTCTCCATAACCTGATTTGTTACGCAGTTAAAGCGAACTCGAATCGCGCGATTCTGAAGTTACTCGCAGACGCAGGCGCAGGCTTCGACATCGTGTCGGGTGGCGAACTTTATCGCGTGCTTGCAGCGGGCGGCGATCCGGCAAAATGCACGTTCGCCGGCGTAGGCAAATCGCGTGACGAAATCGAATACGCGCTCGAGCAGCGTGTTTACAGCTTCAATGTCGAGAGCGAATCAGAGCTGGAATACGTCGACCGCGTCGCCGGTGCCAAAAACTTACGCGCGCCGATCGCGTTGCGGGTAAACCCTGATATCGACCCGCACACGCACGAGTACATCTCGACCGGCTCGCGTGAAAACAAATTCGGCATCGCGCTGGATCATGTCGCTGCGGTTTACGAGCGTGCATCGAAGATGAGCAATATCGAGATTGTCGGCGTGCAAATGCATATCGGCTCGCAAATCACAGAGGCAAACCCGTTCGCGAGTGCGATTGAAAAAATGGCGCCGATCGTCCGTGAATTGAAAGCGAAATACCGGCTCGAGTTTTTCAGCATCGGCGGCGGCATGGGAATTATTTACCGGCGCGCACTCGAGAGCGGATCAGGCAAGTGGTGGCGCGACCATGGTGGCGAAACGTCCGCATTCAGCGTCCGCGATTACGCCGACGCCATCGTGCCGCCCTTGCGCGAGCTGGGCATTCGGATCTTGGTCGAGCCTGGTCGTTTTCTTGTCGGCAATGCAGGCGTACTCCTGACACGCATGCGTTACATCAAAAAATCGGGCGCAAAGAAATTTGCGATTGTGGACGCGGGAATGAACGACCTGATTCGGCCGGCGCTTTATCACAGCTATCACGAAATCGTCCCGGTCGCTGAGCCGAGCACCCTCACCCCAACCCTCTCCCTAGCAGGGAGAGGCGGACGCCAAGCGCCAGGTGAGGGTGAAATTGTCAGCAGGCACCAGCGTGCTCGCCAAAATACGGCACGGCAAACGAGCATGAGCAAGAGCAAGGCCGAAAGAGAAAAGATCGATGTTGTCGGGCCGGTATGTGAGTCGGGTGATTTTTTCGCACTGGATCGGGAGATGCCGAAGCTCGATGAAGGCGATCTGCTCGCGATCATGAGCGCGGGCGCCTACGGACTTGTGATGGCTTCCAATTACAATTCGCGGCCGCTGCCGGCGGAAGTGCTGGTTCATGGCGACAAGGTCGCGCTAATTCGAAAACGGCAGACATGGGAGGATCTCATTCGCGAGGAAGTGGAAGGACCATGGTAGGGGCGCCGCTGCGTCCTGCGCGAAAGTGATGTGAATCCCGACCATCGTGCGCTACCACTTGCGCAATTTCGCGGGCCGCATAAATAGTCCTCTCACCAAAATGATGAAACGTCTCGTGCTCGTTTGTTTTTTGTCGCTTTTCGGGCTTGCCTCGCAGGCGGCGTCGCCGGCATCAGGTGAATACATAATCCTTGTGGGTGGGCCCTCGATGTATCAATGGGAAAAGTACAAGGCTTATCCGCACGATCATTGGTGGGCCAACTTTGTGCGCGCTGCGCGTCTGCGCACCGAACAACTGCGCGACCAGCTCGGGCCCGACGCGAAGATTACTTGGCTCGTTTACAGGCAGGGTTACGAGGATCGCGCAAAACAGGAACACCAAGATCTGATCAGCTTGATCGATACCGTGCGCGACAAACTCAATCTCAACCTCATTTGGTTTGGTCCAGGCTCCGAAGTGATCAATTATTTAAACAAGGGCCAGCCGCGCGATCAGGTAAAGATCATCGGCTTTGAATATTTCGGTCACTCCAATCGGGCCTGTTTCATGTTCGATTACAGCAATAATATCGATAGCGCGTGTAAATCCTGGCTGCACGAAAGCGACCTGATCAAAATCAACCGCCGTGCCTTTGCGCGCGGCGCCTACGTCAAGAGCTGGGGCTGCCATACCGGAGAGGAAATGTCGAAGAAATGGTACGCCGCGACCGCCACGCACATGATTGGCGCCATTGGCAAAACCCAGTTCATGATGGAAGAACTGCCGATCCTTATTTCCGAGGGCGGCAAGTGGGTTAATTAATTTTCGATTGCCGATTTTCGATTGGCGATTGAACATCGCGCGTTGCGATGAAATTTCCGGAACTGAGCGCGCTCTATCATCGGCCGCTGTTCGATCTCATCTCGCAAAGCCGCGCTGTTCATCTAGAGCACTGGCCTGGGGAGGAGGTGCAGCGTTGTAGCTTGCTCAGCATCAAGACGGGCGGATGCAGCGAAGATTGCGGTTACTGCGCGCAGTCCGCTCATTATTCGACGGGCGTCCAGCGCGAAGAGCTCTTGTCGATTGAAACTGTTCTAACGG
>CATPBS010000121.1 GCA_955652715.1 uncultured Candidatus Udaeobacter sp. | reverse complement strand
GGAATGACGTTGACGTCGAGTTTGTAAATGTCGTGAAACTCCGCTGCTTCGGTTTCGGCCGTGCCGGTCATCCCGGCGAGTTTTTGGTAAAGCCGGAAGTAATTTTGGATCGTGATGGTCGCCAGCGTTTGTGTTTCGCGGTCGATCTGGACGCCTTCTTTCGCTTCGACCGCCTGATGCAAACCGTCGCTCCAACGCCGACCCGGCATTTTGCGGCCCGTGAATTCATCAACAATCACAACCTTGTTGTCTTCGATCACGTATTGAACGTCTTTCTCGAAGAGGCAGTAGGCGCGCAGTAATTGCGAGATGTTGTGAATCCGTTCCGCCTGCGCGTCGCAATGCTGCTGGCGCTCCGCTTTTCTCTTGTCCTTCTCCTCCGGGGAGATCGTCTCGTCCAGATCGATCTCGGTGAATTCGCTGATCAAATCCGGCAAGACAAACGCGTTTGGATCATCAGGATTCAGAAAGATGCGTCCCTGCTCGGAAAGGTCGGACTCGTTCGATTTTTCGTCGATCGTGAAGAAGAGTTCCTCTTTGAGTTGGAACAATTCTTCCTTGCGTGTGTCCTGGAAAAAGGAAAGCTCAGCCTTATCGATGGCGCGGCGCTTGTCCGGGTCTTCCATCATTCGCAAAAGCTGTTTGTTGCGCGGTTGACCCAGCTTCACTTTGAACATGAGGATGCCGGGATTGAGTTTCGAGGCAGCGTTGCGAACATCGCTTTCGGTGATCTTTCCGTCTTTGCCGGTTCCCATTACCTCCGTGAGATGAACACGAAGTTCCGCCGCTAGTTTTTTAACCTCGGGCGTAATCGTTTCCTCTACCGGTTCTCTCGGCACAAAGGTTGGGGTTTTCTCTTGATCGAACCGATCGAATAGCTCTATCGCTTCGTTGGCAATTCGGTTGCATAGCATCGTCTGCTTCCGAACCAACTGCTCGATGAGCGGTTTCCATTTGTCGTATTGATGGGTTGAAATGGTTGCTGGCCCGCTGATGATGAGCGGGGTGCGCGCTTCGTCGATCAGAATCGAATCAACTTCGTCGACGATCGCGTAATAATAGCCGCGCTGGACTTGCTGCTCCCGCGTGGTAGCCATGCCGTTGTCGCGCAGATAATCGAACCCGAACTCGCTGTTCGTGCCGTAGGTGATGTCCATCGCGTACTGCTCGCGACGCACATCCGGCTCTTGATCGTGTTGAATGCAGCCAACGGTCAGGCCGAGAAAATTGTAAAGTTGTCCCATCCATTCCGCGTCACGTCGCGCCAGATAATCGTTCACCGTCACAAGATGCGCGCCGCGGCCTGTGAGCGCGTTTAAGTACAGCGGCAAAGTCGCGACCAAGGTTTTGCCTTCGCCAGTCGCCATTTCCGCGATCCGGCCCCGGTGCAAAACGATTCCTCCGAGCAGTTGCACATCGAAATGCACCATGTCCCAGACCATGGGCTGATCGCACACGGTGAAGCTTTGTTGTCGCTCTTTCAGGCGGCCCGCCGCGTTTTTTACCACCGCGAATGCTTCCGGCAGAATTTCCTCCACCTTCTTCCATTGCTCTTCCAGATCCGGAATTCTCGCGATCTCCTCCTTCCACGCGGCGGTCTTCGCGCGCAACTCGTCGTCGGACAAGCTCTTGAACTGCTCATCAAACTCATTGATCCGGCGAACAATCGGCGCAAGCCGCCTGAGCTCGCGCTGGTTTTTCGACCCGAGAATCTTCTTTAAAATCCAACCAACCATTTCGTATCTAATATCGGCGAGATTCCGTCACTATCAATTGGGGTCACCGATGGCACGCGGGGTTTCTGGACAATTCGCTGTGGTCGTTTGTAGCCACGGCCCTGTGGGCCGCCTTCGAGTGTCAAAACCAGCTCCGAGACGGATCGGCCACAGCCGGTGGCTACAACACTTATGAAACCGCTTCAAAGAAATTTCCGTGGCAGCTCGACCGCTCTTCGCAACAGACGCAGGTAATGGTTTCGCGAAATTTCGATACCTTCAAATTGTTCGAGGTGCGGCGTGAGCCATTGCGTGTCGAGCAACACGAACTTGCGGGCCCGCAAATGATCCACCAGCGCCGCAAGCGCAATTTTGGAGGCATCGGTCACGTGATGAAACATCGATTCCCCAAAAAAAGCGCCACCCACCGCGACGCCGTAAAGGCCGCCGGCTAGCCTGCCTTGTTTCCAGCTTTCGACGGAATGCGCGTGGCCGAGCTCATGCAATTGCATGTAGCTTTCGATAATTTCCCGGTTAATCCAGGTATCTTCTCGTTTCGCGCAGGCCTCGATCACTTCTGAAAACGCGTTGTTGATACTCGTTTCAAAAACTCTCTTGCGCAGGACACGGCGCAACGCGTGCGGCACATGGAAATCTTCCAAAGGCAAGATGGCGCGCGGATCGGGCGAAAACCATTCGATCGAGTCGTTTTCCATGGCCATGGGGAAAACACCGAGCCGATAGCCTTGCAGCAAAAGTTCCGGCGGAATCATGGCGCGTTGAAGAGTTGAAGCGGCAACGAGAAATCTACCGATTCACTGCTTCAACTGTTCATCGTTTCAACCCTTCAACGATCCAGCATTCTTGCAATGCAACACTTCGTTCTTAGAATAAGCAGATGAAACGCATGCGGATCTTGTTCGTGATCGCGTGCCTGGCTGTGGCCGGCTGTGCTGATCCGCTGGAACAGCGCACCACGGAGGAAGTGCAAGGGCAGTTGGAGCGCGGCGTGACCGGTCAGGGAACGCTCGGCCCGTTGGAGCGATCTCCCGGCGATCCAGCCGGAGAGCATAGCGTTCCACAAACTCATCCGTAGCGCGCAAAGATGGCAGCCCGCTCAACGCACTCAAAGATTCTCATCCTCGATTTCGGCTCGCAGTACACGCAAGTCATAGCGCGGCGAATCCGCGAGTGTCAGGTGTATTCGGAAATTGTTCGCTTCGACACCCCAGCCGCTGAAATTGCCGCGCTGAGACCCAACGGCATCATTCTTTCAGGCGGGCCAGCGAGTGTCTATGACAAGGGCGCCCCGCAAATCGATCCAGACGTTTTCTCGCTAGGTGTTCCCGTTTTGGGAATTTGTTACGGGCTGATGCTGATGGCGCATCACCTTGGCGGCGGTGTCGTGTTCACTGGGCGACGCGAGTACGGCGCTGGCATGTTGCACATCAAGAATGGATCGGAACTCTTAGATGGGTTAGGCAACCAGCTCGACGTCTGGAACAGCCATGGCGATGAGGTAACGGCGTTGCCGAAAGGTTTTCACGTCATCGGGACAACGGAAGGTTGCAACTTCGCCGCCGTGGAAGATCCGCAACGCAAACTTTACGGATTGCAATTTCATCCCGAAGTCGCCCACACGCCGCGCGGCAGGGAAATTCTGCAGAACTTTGTCTTTCATATCTGCCACTGCTCGATGGACTGGACGATGGGGTCCTTCATCGAAGAGGCTTGCGCCCGCGTCAGGAAACAGGTCGGCGATCAAAAGGTGGTGCTCGGGTTGAGCGGCGGCGTTGATTCATCGGTAACGGCTGCGCTCCTTCACAAAGCAATCGGCGACCAGCTTACCTGTATTTTTGTGAATAACGGACTGCTTCGCGCGCGCGAAGAGGAAATTGTGCAGCGCGTGTTCGGCGAAAATTTCCATGTGCGTTTGAAATACGTGGACGCCGGCGAGCGTTTCCTCACGCTGCTCAAAGGTGTTACCGATCCCGAAACAAAGCGAAAACTGATCGGCAATGAATTCATCAAAGTGTTTCAACGCGCGACCGAAGAATTGCTTGAGGAAGACCGGAGAAATGGCGAGCGGAAACTCGCCACGGCGAGTTCGCCCGGGGGCGGACACGGCGGCTATAAGTTTCTCGCGCAGGGCACGCTTTACCCTGACGTAATTGAGAGCGTATCAATCGAGGGTAATCCCGCGCAGGTCATCAAGAGCCACCACAACGTCGGCGGATTGCCGGAGAAAATGCACTTCAAACTCGTCGAGCCGGTGCGCCAGTTATTCAAAGCCGAAGTGCGCCAGGCAGGATTGCAGCTCGGTTTACCCAAGGAGATCGTGTATCGACAGCCCTTCCCCGGGCCGGGTCTAGCCGTTCGCATTCTCGGTGAAGTTACGCCCGAGCGATTATCCATCCTGCGCGAGGCGGACACGATTGTGCAAAGTGAGATGGAAGCCGCCGATTGGTATTACAAAGTGTGGCAGTCATTTGCTGTTTTGCTGCCCGTGCAATCAGTTGGCGTGATGGGCGACCAACGGACCTACGAAAACACGGTCGTCCTTCGGATCGTCGAGAGCCAGGACGGCATGACAGCCGACTGGGTGCGGCTTCCCTACGAATTGCTGGCGCGTATTTCGACCCGGATCAGCAACGAAGTCAAAGGCGTCAACCGCGTCTGTTACGACATCTCCAGCAAACCGCCCAGCACGATCGAGTGGGAGTGAAATTTAGCGGCGCATTGGCAGATGTGAATATCGAATCGTGTAGGTAATCTTCTTTTCCTCATTAGGCGGTACCGACACGACAAACTCGAATGTTCTCTGGTCCACCTTCTTAAACGCCTGTGTGTGTGCAGTGATTTCCCACTGCCGCCAGCGACAGGGATCTTCCCATATGCGAACTTCAACGGCGTCCTTGCGATGATTACGCACCTTGATTTCGTAGGATTCATCAGCCGTTCGCTCTTCTTCGTTAATCCGATAATCTGTTTGTACTCGCTCACCAACGAGATCGAACGC
>CATPBS010000120.1 GCA_955652715.1 uncultured Candidatus Udaeobacter sp. | reverse complement strand
GCGGTCGCAAAAAAATGGTGCACGTGCCGCCGGCGGGTCTCGGCTATTTGCGAGCAACATTCAGCCGCGACGGTCTCATCACGCTCGCCCGGATCGCAATGGTTTACGTGTTTATTTTAGTCTTCTGGGCGCTCTGGGGCATGAGCAACGGCGTGGAGTGGACTTTACAAGCCGAGAAAATGAACCTGCATGTTTCCTGGTTGCCCTGGATTAACATTGCCTTTTCGCCGTTTCACATTTCTGCGGGATGGGGTCTGAATTTGCTCGCTGCTCAGGTGCAAACGGCGAATCCAATCTTGATCCTGATTTTTATCCCGTTGGTGAACTACGTCATTTACCCTCTCATCAATCGCGTCTTTCCGCTCACTCCGCTGCGGAAAATCGGCATCGGACTTTTCCTCACCGGTTTGTCTTTTGTGCCTATTGTTTGGATCCAGGGCCAAATCGATGCCGGTTTAAATCCGAGCATAAATTGGCAATTTCTGGGCTACATCATTCTCACGCTGGGTGAAGCGATGGTATCGATCACAGGCCTTGAGTTTTCATACACTCAGGCGCCCAACTCGATGAAGAGCTCCGTCATGGCACTCTGGCTTCTGAGTGTCGCGGCGGGCGAATTCTTCGTTGGAAAGGTTAACGCGTGGGATTTGAACGCCGACGGCACACGCAAGCTGACCGACTATCAATACTTCACGTTCTTCACGGTTTTGATGTTCGCGACTGCTGTCGTTTTCGTCGTTGTGTCGTGTTTCTATAAGGGTCGCACTTACCTCCAGACACAGCAGCCCACGCTCGACGAAATCGCGACGGAGCCGATTCTTCACGGTGGCACGCCGAGCTGACGTCGGATGAAAGTCGTCATCACAGCCGGGCTCTTATTGTCGTTGTCGATGTTGATCGCAGCGGCCACTACGCAGGACGACGAATTTCAAAAAGTTGCTCGCGATTACATCGAGCAATATTTGCAGGCCAATCCTGAGGAGGCGACCGAGCTCGGTGACCATCGATTTGACGGCCAGCTAACCGATTACTCGTCTGATGCCCAGGCGAAAGACCTCGCAACCCAAAAAGAATTTCGCGACAAGCTGAACGCCATCGACGAGTCGCAGCTCACCGGTGCGAACAATGTCGATTTTCGGATCCTGAAGGAGAACATCGATTACAAGATCTTCCAAGATGAAGAGCTGAAAGAGCCCGAATGGAACCCGCTGGTTTATATGCAGAGCCTGGCCAACAGCCTTTATCTCTTGGTCGCTCGCGATTTTGCACCGGCCGACAAACGGATTCCGAACTTGCGCCAGCGCATGGAAAGAATTCCGGGCGTGATCGCCCAGGCAAAAGCCAATCTGCAGCATCCGCCGCGCGTTCACACTGAGACAGCGATCGAGCAAACGCAGGGCGCAATCAATCTGGTACGTGAAGGCCTAGTGCCGCTCCTCGATCAAGCTGCACAAATGAAAAAGTACCTGGCGCCTTTACAGCAAAAAACAGCCGCTGCTCTGGAGGATTACAAAAAGTGGCTCCAAGGCGATCTGCTGCCGCGCTCCGATGGCAATTTCCGCCTCGGCACAGAGAAATTCCGAAAGAAGTTGCGTTTCGCGCTCGCGTCGGACTTGTCGATGGAAGAAATCATGAAGCGAGCCCAAGCCGATTTGCGGCAAACACAAACCGCCATCTACGAGACCGCGCTGCCACTCTACAAAAAATATCTTCCCAACGCAGACGCGGCAACGCTCGCGGACAAACATAAGGTTACGGCCGCCGTATTCGACAAGCTTGCGGAGCAACATCCCGATGACGCCACCGTTGTCGGTTATGCGCGAAAAGTTCTCACGGAAGCTACTGATTTCGTAAAACAACACAATTTGGTCGCTGTCCCGAGTGCTCCGCTCGACGTAATCGCGATGCCCGAATTCAAGCGCGGCGTCGCCATTGCGTATTGTGATTCGCCGGGGCCACTCGACAAAAATGGCAAAACAGTTTTCACCGTCGCACCTACGCCAAAGGACTGGTCAAGGGAGCGAAAGGAATCGTTCTTTCGCGAATACAACAATTACATGATTCGCGATTTGACCGTTCATGAAGCGATGCCGGGTCATTACCTGCAACTCGCGCACGCTAACGAATTCCATGCGCCGACGTTGGTCCGCGCGATCTTTCGAAGCGGCACATTCATCGAAGGCTGGGCGGTTTATTGCGAGCAAATGATGGCGGAGCAGGGCTACGGCGGGCCCGAGGTTAAGATGCAGCAGTTGAAAATGCGGTTGCGCGCCATCGCCAACGCCATTCTCGATCAAAGTATTCACGCCGGGAACATGAGCGAGAAGGAAGCGATGGACTTGATGATGAAAGAAACTTTCCAACAGGAAGGCGAAGCGGTGGCGAAATGGAAACGCGCTCGGCTCACCTCGTCGCAGCTTTCCACTTATTTCGTCGGTGCGACCGAGCATCTCGATCTTCGCGCAGAGGAACAGAAGAAGTTAGGCAAGGATTTCGATCTAAGGAAATACAACGACCAGGTGATTTCCTACGGCAGCCCGCCAGTGAAATACGTACGCGAATTAATGGGGCTATAGGGCGTTTGAAGCTGCGCGAATTATTTGGCGCGACGCCTTTTGGCAGCGTTGCGTTTGTTTGAGGCTGTGGTACCGGGCCTTTTGACAGGCGACATCTGCACCAATTCGTCGAGATTAAATGTCCGCCGCCGTTTCGTTCCGACTTCTCGAAAGTCGACCTGATACCAACCGTTCATCCGATCCACTCGATATCGTTTCTGTCCAATGCGCATTGGTTCGTGCGAGAGCACCCGACGGATAATTGTTTCGTATTTGGAGCGCGACCAGCGTCGCATTCGACGTCCCCAATCAATTGTACGCCCCACATCATCATAACTTTCGGGGCGTTTGTGGAAGTCGAGAAGGGAACGCGCATCTCCCGCGAAAACTGCGGTGATGTGCTCCAGGGTGTTGGAGTCGCTAATCTGCCGAATTCGTCGGCGAAATGGCGTCAAAATTTCTGTCGCGATTGCACGCAAGCTAACTATTCGATCGTCGCGCAATTTCCAAAGTGGCGCACCGATATCCGCGGTGAACGGATTTCGGCCGAACGAATCGGCCGTGGCCCGCCACCCGCGGCGCGAAGAATGTTTTCGCAAACGAAACGGCGTTATGCGTGGAATTCCGTTCCGGTTCAATTGCCTCAAGCCAAAATCTTCCCAGCGGAGCACCGTTTGCACGACACCCGCGACGAAAGCGCACGTCGCAAGCATTAATGCGGGATCTGGCGTAAAATCAGCTGTCACCTCGACTCGCGTTCTGCGGGGGCGAACGCCGACTGCGCTGCTCTGCCGGTTCGCTGCCAACAAAAGCACGGGCACTGGCAAAATGTGCGCGAGCAGATACGCAAGCTTGGTCGCATTGCGCAATTGTGATTTCCGCGCATTTGGAAATGAAAAATTATAATGCGTGCTAAAACCCTGGAGGCGGCATTGGCAGTTGTTTCGTTTGGCCCAGTGATCGAGCTCCACTCGTAAATACCGGATTTGTTCCCAGAGTAAGCGCGTGGCGCGATAGCAACAGCCAGGCTCAAGTTCAACAATCGGTGTCGCGACTTCGATTACTCCGGTGTCAAAATAAATCGCACCGCCAGCCGGAGATTGAAACGACTTGCCGCTCCGCGGAATCATTCGCCGTCGCACCAAACGGCTGGGATCGCCAAACACCTTTTCCGGACGCCGTCTGCGTCCGTTGACGAAAAGATTAAACTCCGCTTCCAAGCCGATCACGGCGCGCGGGGGTGTTGCGACAAGCACGCGGCCGCGAAAAAAACGTGTGCCCCGTTCTATTCCGAAATCCTTCATGTGCTCAATACGAGATCAACTCGCCTCGCTGCATTCGCGCGGAGTCAAGCTCGCAAACCCTAAATCGATGTGGAGATGGTCGTCGGTTTGGCCTCGTTCCGGTCCGAACGCCCGAACAAACACAGCCGGGCTAAGAGAGGCCGCAATCGCTCTATACCTCTCAATGGGCTTCGCCTCTGAAAGAAAGGTGTCTCCGACGCGGTATATGTTGGCAGCTGTGCCCCAGGCATGAATGCTTTTCGCGCCGCCAATCTGATGCGCCGGCGACCGATAGCCCCCGTTTGCGCTGATGAAGACTGGCGCATCGACTTCGCGTCGAAAATCCTCCAAGAACCTCGCAAGCAAAACGATTGCGCATGGCACATAATGAGGAAACTGGCTTAGGAGCAGTTTCGCTTCACGGCAATCGACGAGCATCAATTCCGCGAGTGTGAAATGCGGCGCCATCCGAACCTCCCGCGCTTCCTGCCAGCTGCCGATCTCATAGAAAAAACGCGGCAGCTGATGAACGTTGCCCTGGAAGTCTGTTTCCGTTTCGCCTGGTCGCAGCAGCGCGCGGTAATCGTCAGGCAAATTCAGGCCATCAATCGCGCGCAATACCTCAGCCCTCATTTGATTTCGGTTCCATTCCCGTCACCGAGCGATAAATCGCCTCGGAAATAGCTGCAACGGTCTCGCGCCGACCCTCTCTTTCCGAATCAAATTCAGTCAGAATGACGGCAACGTACGGTTCGCGTTCTGGCAAATACACAATTCCCACGTCGTGGCAGGCGGTCGAGATCTCGCCTGTCTTATGCGCCACTGCCGCATGCGCGGGAAGTCCGGCAGGAATCATCGAGTTGAATCGTTGCCCGAGCAGAATACCGATCGCTTGTTCCTTGCTTTCACTGCTAAGAAAACCGCCGCGCAACGCGGACAACAAGGTCACCAAACCGTTGGCAGTCACTTCGTTGTTTATTCCTTTTTCGTGTGCCGTATGGTCTTCAACACCTCGCCGCAGTTCCACCCCGTCCACTTGCGCATCCCGCAGAACCTTTCGCGCATATTCCACACCGAGAAAATCGAGGAGCAGATTCGTCGCGAGATTGCTGCTCGCAGCAATCATTCCTTCCGCAAGGGCAGAGATTTGCGCTGTCCGCCCAATGGCCTGGTACAGCTCAGGCATCGCGTCCGAATCGGGGTTGAGGTGAAAAGGAGATCCGTCTGCTGCGCTGATAAACCGATTTCGCACGTGTAGCGAGTCATCCAGCCGAAATCGGCCCTCGTCAGTCGCGCGAAAGAGCGCCAGAAGCGCTGCGACTTTGATCGTGCTCGCAGCATGAAACCAGCGGTCGCCCATCAGTGAAAATCGCAAACCGCTCTCGAGATCGTGCAGCGCTATTGCAATCGCTCGAGCTTTGCTTTCATCACGCAATCTCTCCAATTCTTCGGTTAAGGTGCTGGAAAGATCGACGCGCGACATCGAGTGCTCTTTACATACCCATTCGCAAGTCGCAAATTCGGCGATGCCTAATCTGGCTACCTGGATGCGCCGGAAGGATGAAAAACTGTTTCAGCCATTTTTCACCAAGCATCCTGACGTTCATATTTTCGACGCGCGCAAAGGCGACGTCGCGCTGGACCAAATGGACGGTCTTCTGCTCACTGGCGGTTCCGATATTTCACCAGAATTTTTGCGCCAGAAAGTCGCCGACCCTTCGGTGCTGAGCAAAGACGTGGACCCAGAGCGCGACCGTTGGGAATTTAAGGCTGTTCAAGAAGCGATCTCGTGC
>CATPBS010000119.1 GCA_955652715.1 uncultured Candidatus Udaeobacter sp. | reverse complement strand
GCGCCAAGAAAACTCGCGCTCCTGTGGAGACGGGCAATTCGGAAAATGGTGTTCATTTGTGTCGATTGGTGGTTTTCAGGCGCCTAAAAAAATTTCGAAAAACTGACAAAAAAAGCTTGTCAACGCTTTCGGCCTTCAATAAACGAGGAGCAGCGATGACAAACAGGCCTAACCCGCCGTTCAAAAAAAGTTCAAAAAAGTGAAAAAAAAGCTTGTCAACGCTTTAGAAATTGAATAACCCTGCCGAAACCTAACCAAACCAATGGAGAAACTAATGACACAAAACGCACTAAAAACGTTTAGATTCGTTCGTCTCGCTCTCATGGCGGGCGTCGGATTTCCCTTAATTCTTGCATCGAACGCATTCGGGCAGTTGCCGGCGCCAGCCGTTCCAGCGGCGCCAGGTGCACCAGCCCCGAGCGCTGAAGTCGAGCGCGTCGTCGTGACCGGTTCGAACATTCCCACAGCGGAAGAGACCGGCCCGAACCCGGTGGATACGTACCGGCCGCAGGACATCGAAAGGCTGGGCATCCGCAATGCGACGGACCTACAGGAATTCATCCCGCAGGAGGCCGGTGGCACTGTCAACCTGAACATCGGGAATGGCGGCGATGGCACCGTTCAGTTCAACTTGCGTGGTATTTTGCCAAAAGAGACTTTGGTTCTGATCGATGGCAAACGTGTCGCCTTTGGTTCATTGGGCATCGCTGGTGCCAGCGGCGGCGTAGACATTAACCTGATACCCTTTTCGATGGTTGATCACCTTGACATCCTCAAGGACGGCGCCTCGGCTGTGTACGGTTCCGACGCGATTGCTGGCGTGGTCAATTTCTTCTTGGTCCACAAATTCCGTGGTCTGGAGATCGGAGGAACGTACGGGAACACTAATATGGGAGCATCCAATGAGATGGGTGAATGGGAAGCATGGTTGAAAGCGGGCACCGGAGATGACAAGACAGACATCGTGGTCATTGCCGATTTTTATCAGCGCACCGGTGGTATCTTCAGCCGTGACCGTAACATTTCTTCGAACGGGAATTTCATCCCGTTTGGAGGAAATGATGTGCGCAGCGGCAACTTCCCAGGCCGGGTCGGAGGCTTTCGCTTGCTGCCGAGTATGTTTTTCGGCCCGGGCGGTAATCCCATCGCCGGCGTGAACACGCCGTTGCCGCACTCGGCGCCGAATGCCGCGACTTCTCCATTCTATATTACGCCTGGCGCGCTGGGTATCGGGGGTCCCGGTGCGAAAGATGGGAACTTCTTCTTGTTTAACTTTGCGGCTTTTACGCCAGCTCTTCCGCCGGCGGATCGCCAGGTTTATTACGGCTCGTTCACCCGCGACATCTGCGACAAATACCTGACGGTGTTTGCCGATTTCAAGGTCTCACGGTCGTTTTTTGACGCGTCACTGGCGGCTGTGCCGTTTACACCTGATCCGTTCAAGAAACCGGGCACGACCATCGCATTCAGTCCCACCGGCATCAGTGTGCCAATCGTGAATGCATTTAACCCGTTCACCGTCGCAAACGCGACTATTCCAAATTTCTTTCCTGATGGATCTGGTCTGCCCGTAACTACCGGCGTTCGGTTCCGAGGCATTAACGACACCGGTCCCAGAAGTGAAAAGTTCACCTATTATGATTACCTCTTTGATACCGGCCTCCGCGGTGAAATGGGAGAATTTGGCGATTACTTCAAGACTTGGAACTGGGAACTGGGTTTCCGTTACTCTCGGAACGAGGGGTTGGACTTGTCGGTAGGCGAGGCCAGCCAGCCCGGACTGCGGCAGGCGTTGTTGGATACGAATCCAGCCACGGCGTTTGATCCGTTCCTGAATTTTACTGGTCACAACACCCGGGCGGCCAGGTCACAAGTTTATGTCAACCTGCAAAATACCGGCGAAATTGAGCTGCCGATAGGTTATGCAACCTTCAATGGCGACTTGTTTAACCTTCCCGCAGGGCCAGTCTCCTTCGCGATTGGCGGCGAGTATGACGCACCGAGGTTCACGCGCAATCGTGACCCGCTGAACAACACGTTTCAATCGATTGGCTCAGTGGATGGCCAAAGCTTTCGGGTGAACCGGGATATTTGGTCAGTCTACGAGGAAGTGCGGGTGCCGTTTACCAGCCCGACATGGAACTTCCCCGGGTTCTACAGCTTGGAAATTGACTTCGCCGAGCGCGAGGAATGGTACAGCCAGAACACTAGCACAGTTCTAGTGCCGTTTGTCCCGACGGCACACAGCCAGTATAACTCGCAGAGGCCGAAAGTTTCTGTGCGCTGGCAGCCGCTTGATCCGAAGTATATCGGGGCGGTGACCTTGCGTGGCAGCTACACCGAAGCGTTTCACGCGCCAGGCCTGTCCGAGCTTTCGCCCGCGGGGACGCAGAACTTCCCAATCGTGTCAGACCCGTTTACCCTCACCAATCCCCCGGGGTTCCGGACTGAGCCGCAGATCGAGGAACGCATTTCCGGAAACCCAAAACTGCACCCGGAAGTCGCCTATGA
Organism: uncultured Candidatus Udaeobacter sp.; assembly: GCA_955652715.1. GTDB lineage: Bacteria > Verrucomicrobiota > Verrucomicrobiia > Chthoniobacterales > UBA10450 > Udaeobacter. The sequence continues at coordinate 3,504 of CATPBS010000119.1, read as the reverse complement.
ATGGACCTACGGGATGGTTTACAGCCCGAAATGGGTTAAGGGCCTGACGCTAAGCGCGGATTGGTGGCATATTGACATGCGCGATATCGTGGCGCCGGCCGGCGCGCAGTTCATTATCGACCAGAATAATCCCGCCTTCGTATTTCGTGGACCGCCGCCGCCCGGGGGTGTATTTGGTCCAGTCAATCTGGTCATCGATCCTAGCCTAAACCTTGCTGGCGCAATCTTCGAGGGTCTTGACTACGAGGCGATTTATATTCTGGATTCTTCGATCTTCGGCCACGGGGATTGGGGAAGGTTAACGACCACTGTCAACGGCACCTCGCTGTTCCGGGCTGAGTTCCAGCCCTCCCCCAATACCAAACGGTTTGGCATCGCTGGGCAATTCATAAATACGAGTTTCGCTCTGACCAATTCGTTGCCATGGGATCGGGCCAACGCCAGTATCTTCTACGACGGCCCGGCTGACACGTGGGCGGCTGGTCTCGACGTAGGCGCGGTCGTTCACTGGACTGGGCAATACGAAGATGACAATATCAGTCTGACAGGATCGCCAAAGTTGAATATGCCTAGAACTGGCGGGCCGGGACGTACCGCAGCTCCTTTTCCTGAACGCGCGCGGAAAGTGTCCGCGTGGACAACGCTCGATCTGATCTTAAACTACACGTTCAACCTGCCGCCGCCTGCAACAGCCGAGGTGCCCGGGTTTGCCATGCATGGCGGGAAAAACGTGAGGGCGAAGGACGGCAAGGAGAAAAACGTCGTGCCAGTCTCCACGGCTGAGTACGGCTGCAGGGACTGGAAATGGTGGCTTAATAATACCACGATCACGCTCGGAATGCAGAACGTGCTCGACGAAGATCCGCCATTTACGGCTGGCAGCTTCGAGAACGGCTACGACGAGTCCTTTGCTACCATCAAAGGCCGGTATTGGTACGTCGGCCTGAAGAAGCGATTCTAAAGCAAAGACCGGAACGATTCACAGCGGCCGGGCTCTTCACAGGGCCCGGCCGTTTTGCTTTTCGCGCTTCTTTTGTCATGTCGAGCGAAGTCGAGACATCTCTCGATATCGTAACTAGTCGATTGTTGGTTTTACTGTAACTACTCGGGCCTTCCGACAGGAACTTCGAAGACGCAATTCGCTCTTGCATCGCCGTAAAAGAACTGAACCTCGTGCCCATTCATTTTCATTCGTGGTTAAGAATGATCTCAGGATTGATTTTCGCAGCGATTTGAGAGAAACTTGGCTTCGCTAAAAGGCATGCAGTTCGTCCCCTGGTTTTCATCTCCGCAAACTGTCCCGGCTGCGCCCGCTCCGGCAGCCGCCGGACGCAAGCCCAACTTGTGGATTCTGGACAGTTGGCGCAACCTGATTCTCTACGTATGCACGCCGCTGTTTGGTGCCCATCTTTGTCGGAGCGCAGGGATTCTGGAGCGCGGAAGACATTTACCTTTTTGTTGCTGCTTTCGGCGCAATGGGTCACCACTTGCCGGGTATGATTCGCGCGTACGGCGATCGAACCTTGTTTCAGCGTTTTAGATGGCGATTCATTTTCGCGCCGATTTTCCTCATAGTGGTTTGCGCGGCTTTTTCTCTTTGGGACCTCAAGGGCATTGTGCTGGTCGCGTTTGTCTGGGGCGTTTGGCATGGAATGATGCAAACATACGGGTTGTGCCGCATCTACGACGCGAAGGTCGGCTCATTCGCTGAATTAACGCGTCGTCTTGATTTTGCCCTGTGCGGGATCTGGTTTGCAACGGCTGTCCTTCTCTCGTCCCAGCGGATGACAAACACCCTGGAAACCTATTATGCGGCGGGGCGGACCTTTCATTCCGCCAGCTCTCCTTCGGGCAGGGCAGCAAGGGTTGCTAGCGTTGGCCTTCGCCGTTTCAGGTGTGTTCCCGGTGAATTTCGTCCGGATGTGGCTTCAAGGGAAGCGGCCAAGTCCGATAAAACTAGTGCTTCTGGCCACGAGCATTTCTTTTTGGTGGTACTGCAACAACATCGTAGCCAGCGTTCTCGTCGGCATCGCGTTATTCGAAGTGTTCCACGATGTGCAGTATCTTTCGCTCGTCTGGATTTATAACCGTAAACGAGTCGAGAGCGACAGCTCCATTGGCGGGTTTATGCGGTTCGTGTTCCGGCGCAGCGGCGCGCTGGTAGGCGTTTATATAGGCTTGATCCTCGCCTATGGGGGGCTGAGTTTGTCCAAGTCCTATGTTGGCATCGATGCGTCAAACGTATTCTCACCGGGGTGGTGACCGCGTCGGCACTGCTCTACTTTTATTACGACGGATTTATTTGGAAAGTGCGCGAGAAATCCACGCGACAATCTCTTGGCATCAGCGGCGGCACAACGAATGTTTCAACGAACGGTTTTCTGCCGAGTTGGGCGTTGCACGGCGCCAAATGGGTCGCTGTTTTTGTCATACCTCTTACAGCGCTCTGGTTCAGCGAGGTCCATGGCGCGCACGGTAAGCTTGAACGTCTCGCTTCAATCGTTGCCGATCTTCCGTCCAGTGTGCGGCCGCATTTTAATTACGCGACGGCTTTGCAAGAGGCTGAACGAACCGACGAAGCTGCCGCGGAATTTTCCGCAGCGCTACGTTCGAATCCCGGGTCAGCAAAAACCCATGTTAATCTGGCTACGCTGTTAATGGTGAAAGGAAAACTGGACCAGGCGCAACCTCATTTTGAACAAGCGTTGCGGATCGAACCTCACAATGCCGAGTATCATTCTGGCTATGCTTATCTTTTGGAGCAACTCGGCCGCGACGAGCAGGCGGCTGCCGAATGCGAGGCGTCCGTTCGACTAGCCCCTAGGTCCGCGCAAGCGCATTACAGCTATGGCGCCTTCCTGGAAAAGCAGGGCAAACTCGAGGAAGCAATTGCGCACTATAGCCAGGCCCTGCAAGTCGATCCGCGTTTGGTCGATGCTCATATTGACCTCGGAAGCTTGCTTTTCGAAAAAGGGAGACCTAGCCGAAGCAAAGGACCATCTTCAGAAGGCGTCCAACCTCAATCCAAAGCTCGCCCAGCCACATAACTATCTGGGTAAGGTTCTCATGCGCGAAGGCGACGTCACTCACGCGGTCTCGCAATTCGAAGAGGCGTTGCGTCTCCATCCCGACTTTCCGGAGGCCGAGGAAAACCTGCGCATCGCCAAACAGAGTCAAAACGGGAATGGACACGAATAAGACACGAATTTTTCTTGGCCGTATTGTATATTAGTGTTCGTTAGTGGTTAGATTTTTTGAGCGACGAGATTGGTGTTGGGGAATTCTTCTAATCGCGCTCGTTTTGATCGCGTATGCGCCGGTCTTCCATGCTGGATTCATTTGGGACGATGAATCGCATCTGACCCAGAATCCATGCATAGTCGGTCCGCTCGGGCTGAAGGAAATGTGGACCAGCACTCGGGCGGTCTATTATCCGCTCGTGCTGACGACCTTCTGGGCGATGCACAAATTCGTTGGGTTGCTTCCATTTCCGTATCACACACT
>CATPBS010000118.1 GCA_955652715.1 uncultured Candidatus Udaeobacter sp. | reverse complement strand
TGCCTGTCCATCACGGATCACTGTGGCCGTGACAGTGATCATCGCTTTCAATTTCGCGGCGGCGTTGTCCGCTCGCGTTTCCTGGACAAAGCGCAACGACATGCCGAGCGCGACCATCAGCATCATGATCGTGCCGGCGGTGGCATCGCCGGTCGCGAAGGACAAAATCGCCAGCACCGTCAGCAGAATCACCAGCGGATTGCGCGCTGAGATGTAAAGCCGGTGCAGCCAGCCTTCCTTCTTTTCGTATGCAACTTCATTTGGCCCGTATTCCTCAAGACGTGTTGCGGCGTCGTCCTCGCTCAGACCGAATGGCGACGCGCCGAGCAACTGGAAAACCTCGTCGCTGGGTTTACGGGCCGCCTCATCCAATAACGAGAATGACTTCGCCACGGAATCTTTTACGGGTGCGGCCTTCGGGCTTTTGACCTCGGGTGCTAAAAGTTTGCCGACCATAATGAAACCTCGTCGCGGGCGCCGCCCGAGTTTTAACATCGCGCTGCGCAAGAAGCAATGGCTCGCAACGCGCTCAAAAGTTACAAGAGTTACAAAGTTACAAACCTAAAAAGGTCCTGCGTAAACGTTGTAACCCTTGTTTACTCTTGTAACCATTTTAACCCCTCTCTCCGCTTGGCATTTGACCGAAACGATCCAAAATAATGTGATGCCGGCAGTTGCCACAGCCTCAATGATTCGGCGCGAGATTGGCGACGACCACGTTTGTCTGCTCACCTTTGATCGCCCCGAATCGGGCGCGAACATTTTTGATGTCGCTACGCTCGATGAGTTAAATGAACATCTCGATTTCGTTGAGAATGAAGCCTCGTTGCGTGGTCTGATTATCGCGTCGGCAAAAAAATCGATCTTCGTCGCAGGCGCGGACTTGAAGACATTGTTGCAACAGGCGCAGTCTGGAGATATGCGCGCATTCATTGCGACAGGGCAGCGAATCTTCAGCCGGCTTGCCGATCTAAAAATCCCGACCGTTGCCGCCATACACGGCGCGTCCGCCGGCGGCGGTTACGAAGTCGCCCTGGCATGCGATTATCGGATCGCCAGTGATGATCGGGCGACGCGGATTGGACTTCCAGAGACGACTCTCGGCCTCATTCCGGCATGGGGCGGTTGCACGCGCCTGCCGCGTTTGATTGGCACCGGAAAAGCTGCTGACGTGATTTTGAAAGGGAGACTTTATTCTGCTCAGGAAGCTTTGAAGCTCGGGCTGGTGGATGAAATTGCGCCACGCGATCACCTTCTGGATCGCGCGCGGGAAAAACTGCGCGCCGGAAAACCCAAGGAGGAGGGGCGAGCTCCCGCGACCCCGGTGTCGCAGGAGATCCACCCTCCACAACAACAGGGAAATGCGGCGCCAGAACGTGCTTTCCAAATCATCAACAAAACTCTTTCGCTTTCGCCTGATGAATCGTTGCGGATGGAGCTGGACGCGATTGTGGATCTTGGCAAAAGGGAATCCACGCAGAACCTGATCCGCAATTTCTTTTTGGCGGAGAAATACAAGAAAGGACCTTCGAGGACGCCGAGCGAAAGAGTCATGCACGCGGCTGTGATCGGAGCCGGCATTATGGGCTCAGGTATCGCGCAATGGCTTAGTTCTCGCGGCGTCACGGTCATCCTGCGCGACATCGCGCGAGAACAAATCGACCGCGGTTTGGCAAACATTGAGAAGATTTACGCCGACGCGGTAAAGCGCGGTTTGATGAGCGAACAAAAGGCAAAGGAGGGGCGCGCCCGCATTGTGGCCTCGACTGCGCCGATGGAAATGCGCGACGTGCAATTCGTCATCGAAGCCGCCTCCGAGAAGATTGAGGTCAAAAGAGAAATCTTTCGTGAGCTGGCGATGCAGGCTGGTCCAAAAACGATCGTCGCCACCAATACCTCGGCACTCCCTGTAGCAAAGCTGGCGGATGCAACCGTGTCACCCGAGCACGTCATCGGATTGCATTTTTTCAATCCGGTTAGCCGGATGAAACTGGTGGAAGTAGTCGTTGCGACGGAAACGTCAGAGGAGACGCGTGAGCGAAGCCTGGCGTTCGTGCGGCAAATCGGAAAACTGCCAGTAATTGTGCGCGACAGCCCGGGTTTCCTGGTGAACCGGGTCTTGTTTCCTTATTTACTCGAAGCCGCAGAGCTTTTCGAGAGTGGCCTGGAACCGAACCAAATCGATGATGCACTTGTGCAATGGGGCATGCCGATGGGCCCGTTGCGCTTGATCGACGAAATCGGCATCGACGTCGCCGTGGATATTGCCAACACACTTGAGAAAGCCTACGGGCGGCGCGATCACGCGCCGACTGTTCTGCTTTGGTTGCGTGAGAGGCAGATGCTCGGCCGCAAAGCCGGCGCAGGTTTTTACAAATACGATGCCAAAGTGCAGACGCGTAACGACTCCCTGGCGCAGTGGCGGCGCGCCTTGCATGGCGAGCCCGAAGGCGCCGAAGGGCCGAATCCCGCGACTGCGGGACCAGGTCGGCATCGCGATCCACATCTACGGCTGAACGAAGAAGATTTGGCGCGCCGGCTCATCTTCCTAGTGGTCAATGAAGCCGCGCGTTGTGTGGAGGAGAAAGTCGTCGATTCGCCGGAGGATGCGGATTACGGAATGATCCTGGGAACCGGTTTCGCGCCATTCCGCGGTGGGCCGTTGCGTTACGCGGAGCATTTCGGCTTGAACAAAGTCGTCGATGAATTGGAACGACTCGCGCAAAGCGAAGAGAAATTTTTGCCGTGCGAAATACTAAAGAAGCACGCGCGTGACGGAACGAAAATTTATACGGAATGAAATCGCCGTCCGAGGTTCGATTTTTTGTCATGTCGAGCGAAGTCTCCCGCTTTTGCGGGATTGCTTTTCTCAGAGCCTGTTGAGAGATTCCTCGGCTACGCTCGGAATGACAGATCGACATGAAATCGCCGCTCGAAGCGCCGGAAAAACAAATCGCTGAAGAAACCAGCGCGAAACCGGAAAAGCCTGCGCCTGCAGCTGTCATAGACACATCCAAGATGGCGAAAGGCCAGCGCGAAGCGCTCGAACTGGCAGAAGCGGCGCGCGATCCGCTCGAGGATCGAGGGAGTTTTGCCAGCAATCTTTTCGTCGGACGTTATGATTTCGATCGGATTTACCCGTATCCTGCGCAGAGTGCGGAAGATCGCACTGCGGGCGAAGATTTCCTGTGCAAGCTCGAAAGTTATCTGCGCGAACATGTCGATCCCGACGAGATCGATCGTACCGGTGAGATTCCACCGGAAAATTTCAAGGGACTCGCGGAGATCGGCGCGTTTGGAATCAAAGTTCCGAAGAAATACGGCGGGCTAGGCTTGTCACAATGCAACTACGGGCGTGCGGCAGTTTTGCTTGGCAGTTGGGATGGAAACGTTGCTGCACTTGTTTCCGCGCATCAGTCGATCGGTGTCGCGCAACCATTGCTTTTGTTTGGTACGGAAGAGCAAAAACAAAAATATCTGCCGCGCGTCGCGGGCGGCGAGATTTCTGCGTTCGCGCTGACTGAGCGGCACGCCGGCTCAGACCCGGCAACGATGAGCCTGCGCGCCGAACCCACTCCCGATGGATCGGAGTTCATTTTAAACGGCGAAAAACTTTGGTGCACCAACGGCGTAAAGGCGGGTGTGCTTGTGGTGATGGCGCGCACGCCCTCGAAAATGGTGGGCGGAAAAGAGCGCAAGCAAATCACCGCGTTTATCGTGGACGTGGATACACCGGGGCTTGAGGTCACGTATCGCTGCCGGTTCATGGGGTTGCGCGCTCTTTACAACGCCGTTGTCAATTTCACCGATGTGCGCGTGCCGCGAGAGAACATCATCTCTAGAGAAGGCGCCGGACTAAAAGTTGCGCTGACGACGCTAAACACGGGCCGCTTGACACTTCCCGCTGCGTGCGCCGGCCTTTCCAAACGCCTGCTTGAAATCTCGCGCAAATGGGCGGGCGAACGCATCCAATGGGGCGTGCCCATCGGTCAACATGCTGCTATCGCTGGAAAAATCGCCGAGATGGCTGGCAGCGTTTTCGCGATGGAAGCGATGACTTTTCTCACTTCTTCGCTGCTCGATCGTAAAGCCGGCGATCTGCGTATCGAAACCGCGATGTGCAAAATGTGGGCCACGGAAATGACGTGGAGAATTGCCGATGACGCGATGCAGGTGCGCGGCGGCCGGGGCTACGAGACGGCCGCATCGCTTGCCGGACGCGGCGAGCCGCCGATCGCGGTTGAAAGATTTCTGCGCGATTGTCGCGTTAATACAATCTTCGAAGGCTCGAGCGAAATCATGCGGCTCTTCATCGCTCGCGAAGCGCTCGACCCGCATTTGAAAGTCGGTGGCGCGATTTTCAACACGCAACTGCCAATGTCCGACCGTGCGAAAGCCGTTTTCAGTTCGGGAAAATTCTATGCCGGTTGGTATCCACGCCAATGGATGCCGAACGGCGCGGGTAAGATCGACAATTTGCACGACACTCTGCGCGGTCATGTCAACTACGCTGCGCGGACGAGCAAACGGCTCGCGCGCGGCTTGTTTCATGCGATGGCGCGCTTCGGCCCGAAACTTGACCGCGAACAATTATTGCTCTCGCGCTTTGTGGGAATTGCGACCGAACTGTTCGCGATCAGCGCGACATGCTCGTACGCGCAATGGCTGCTCGGCCAGGGCAAACCGGCCGATGAAATTCTCGCGCTCGCGGATTATTTCTGTCGCTCTGCGCGAATGAGAATCGACCACCATTTCGCTGGCACAATGCGCAACGTGGACAAACGCGGCTACGATCTGGTTCAAAATTTACTCGCCGGAAAACACACGCTGTTGCGCGACGGGATTGTGTAATTGTAGCCACAGCCGTGTCGGCTGCACTGGGAAGTAGTCGCATGCGGCTCGCCTGCCACTACAATCTCGCGACCGTTCCTACGACTGGTTCACGACACTCGCCGCACAGCACTGCGTGGACGCAAGCTCGATTGCGAGATAACCTGCTTGCTTTTCGTACGACTTTTTAGTTGGATCGCAGCGTGCCTGCCGTTGATAACGGGGCGTCGGGGAGCGCGACTGGTCAAAGCACACAAAGCGGGGCCGTCGCGTTTACAACTACTCACTGGAGCGTGGTGCTGGCAGCGCAAGGCGAATCGGCGGAGGCTAAGGCGGCGCTAGAAAAGCTCTGCCGAACCTACTGGTGGCCACTGTACGGCTTCGTCAGACGCGAAGGCTACAAGCCAGAGGAAGCGCAGGATCTCACGCAAGCTTTTTTCGCGCGGCTGCTCGAGCGGAAGGACCTCGAAACTGTTAGGCAGGAGAAGGGACGTTTGCGTTCTTACCTGCTGGCGTCGCTGAAGAATTTTCTCTCCAAGGCGCGGCATCGCGAACTGACCGTTAAACGAGGTGAAGGCCGGCCTCTGGTTTCGCTCGAGGATTTGCTCGCGCGCGAGCGCGCGGACCAGGAACCATCCCACAAATTGAGCGCGGATCGCATTTACGAGCGTCGTTGGGCATTAACACTATTGGAGCAAGTGCTCGTGCGGCTCCGAGCCGAATACGAAGCCGCTGGCAAACTGCCGTTATTTGATCGCTTGAAAGAATTACTCGCCAGGGAATCCGGCGAGCCTTCGCAGGCTGAGATAGCCGCCGAAATGCAAATGACCGAAAACGCCGTGAAACAAGCGTTTCACCGCATGCGCCATCGCTATCGGCAGTTGTTGCACGAAGAGATTGCCCACACGGTCGCGGCGCCAGATGACGTCGAGGATGAGCTGCGACATTTCATCGCCGTATTGCAGACGTAACCTGTAAAAGAATTTCGGGCAGTACAAGTGGAGACGATAAATCCGCCGGAGACCAGGATGACAAATGCCAGCAGAGTTTGCGCAGAGTGCGGGGCCACCGTGTTCGCGGATGCGCCGGAGGGAGTTTGCAGCGTGTGCCTGTTTCGGACTGGTCTCGCATCGCGCGCCAACGAAGATGACGAGGCGTTTGAACCGACGGTTGCGCGGATGTTGAAAGATTTCGGCGATTACGAATTGTTCGAAGAAATCGGACGCGGTGGCCAGGGCGTTGTTTATCGGGCACGACAAAAAAGTCTGAACCGGATTGTGGCGCTCAAGGTGATTGGTCTCGCTCACTGGGCGACAGAGGCACACGTGAAGCGCTTTCGTCTCGAAGCAGAAGCCGCGGCCAGCCTGAACCATCCGTGCATCGTCCCGATTTACGAAGTCGGAGAGCGCGACGGTGCCTGTTACTTCAGCATGGGACTGGTGGAGGGCGGCCAACTCGATGCTGTCGCGAAGCGCGAACCGATACCGATCCGTCACGCAGCGGAACTGATCGCCAAGCTGGCCCGCACCGTTGCCTATGCACATGAGCATCGCATTCTGCATCGAGATATTAAGCCCGGAAACATTCTGCTCGACGCAAAAGGCGAACCGCATCTCACCGATTTCGGCCTGGCACGGCTGGTCGAAACAGAGAGCACCGTCACGCGCACGATGGAAGTTTTGGGCACGCCCAGTTACATGGCGCCGGAACAAGCGGTGGGAAGTAACGCGGGTGTCACTGGAGCCACGGATATCTACGGACTGGGCGCGGTGCTTTACCAACTGCTTACTGGCAATCCACCTTTTGCAGGCGGAACCACCTATGAAACTGTCCGATTGGTTTTGGACGCCGAGCCGCGGCAGCCGCGCCTGTTAAATCCAAAAGTAGATCGCGACCTCAACACCATTTGCCTCAAGTGTCTCGAGAAAGATCCAAAGCGCCGGTACGTCTCCGCGCTCGCGCTGGCCGAAGACCTTGAACGCTGGCTAAAGCACCAGCCGATTCGGGCGCGGCGGACCGGCCTCTTCACACACGGAAGGAAATGGTTGCGACGGAATCCAAGCATTGCGGTAATGGCGGCGTTGTTGCTCGCCTTCGCAGTGCCATTAGGCGTGATGATTTGGAAAACCGGATCAGAGCGTTCGCCACTCTCGAATCCGGCACCGCCGGAGAAAAGCATCGCAGTGCTGCCGTTCAGCAATCTGAGCAAGGAGCAAGAGAATGCCTTTTTCGCCGATGGCGTGCAGGACGAAATTCTAACCGACCTAGCCCGAGTCGCCGATCTGAAAGTGATCAGCCGCACGAGTGTAATGCCATACAAAAGCGGGATCGCGCGCAACCTGCGCCAGATCGGGCAGCAATTAGGTGTGGCGCATGTGGTGGAAGGAAGTGTTCAGCGCTCCAGCAATCGCGTACGCGTCAACGCGCAGTTGGTCGATGCGCGCACGGACCGGCACCTATGGGGGCAGACGTATGACCGCGATCTGGCGGACGTGTTTGCGATTCAAAGCGAGATCGCGAAGACGATTGCCGATCAGTTGCAGGCCAAACTTTCGCCAAGCGAAAAGCACGCCATCGAACGTCCCCCGACGACCGACATCAGCGCGTTCGATCTTTACGCGCGCGCCAAAGTTCTTTTGCACGCGCAGTCTTCCGGGACAGCGGAAGACCTCGAGGCAGTCGATCTGTTGAACCGGGCTGTCGCGCATGATCCATCGTTTTTCGATGCCTATTTCGAGCTCGTCTTGTTTCATGATCAGCTTTACTTCCTCGGCGAGGACCATACGTCCGCGCGCCTGGCGTTAGCGGAAGCAGCCCTGCAGGCGGCCTCTCGCCTTCGTCCGGATGCTGGTGAAACACACCTCGCGCGTGCGGAAAACCTTTACCGGGGATACCTCGACTATGAGGGCGCTCTGGCTGAACTGGAAGTTGCCCGCCAGAGCTTGCCCAATGATGCGCGGATATTCCGGCTAACGGGTTATATCCAGAGGCGTCAAGGGCGCTGGGAAGAATCCACGCGAAATCTGGAGCGCGCGGCTGAGCTCGACCCGCGCGATATTGAAACGCTGCAGCTGGGCGTTGCATGGAATTACTGGTCTTGTCGGCGCTATGCGGAAGCAAAATCGTGGTTCGCCCGCGCATTAGCTTTCGAACCTAACGACGCCCTTACGAGAGTATGGCTTGCGTACGTCGATTTTGTTTGGAAAGCCGATACCCGACCGTTGCATCAAACAATCGATTCAATTCGGGCTACAAATCCTGCCGCGGTGCCGAGTATCGCTCAATGGTGGCTTTACTGCGCACTGGCCGAACGCGATGGCACTGCTGCAAAGAATGCCCTAATCGCTTTAGGCGAGAATGCACCCTGCTTTAACGACAACGTTCCTTTTAATCGTCCATTTGCAGAAGGCGTTATTGCTCGGATGACAAAAGACGATGACGCAGCGCGCGGCGCTTTCACTGCTGCCCGCGCGGAGCAGGAGAAAATCGTCCAGGCTCAACCAAATTACGGCCCGGCATTGTGCGTCCTGGGTCTGATCGATGCCGGACTCGGGCGAAAGGACGATGCCCTTCGCGAAGGCCAGCGCGCGGTTGAGCTTCTTCCCGTGGAAAAAGATGCAATGGATGGCTCGGCCATGATCAAGTA
>CATPBS010000117.1 GCA_955652715.1 uncultured Candidatus Udaeobacter sp. | reverse complement strand
GGAGGTGCTCTACCACTGAGCTACACCCGCAGTTTTGAGAGGGAAACAATAATGTCCAGGCACCCGCGAGGCGCAACCTCTTAATTGCTCCCGCGCGCTCGAAATCGTTGAATCCAAATAGGAGGTTGAGCGCATCCTATGATCAAAGCACCACTATGAAACCATTAGTCATCCTCTGCATTTCCTCCATCGCCTTCGCGACAAGTTTGTTTGGGCAGGGCCCGACTACGTCGCCGATTGCGAGCCCGTCAGCAGCAACGGCAACTGCCAGCGTTTCCCCATCGGACCTCGCCGACAAGATTCACCAGAAACTTGAGAAGAAGTTTCGTGGCCACCACGGCATCACGATTGATAGGATTGATACAGGTGATCAGGATGAAGATCCTGATGTCCGAAAAATGCGCGACTTCATCGCGATTCCAATCGTGGCGATCGTGTTTCTGTCAATATTCGGCGCGCCTGTGGTGATCGTGATCATGATAGGAATGTTCACCCTTTTAGTGAGCCGCATGCGCCAGCGCACGATCCGGATGATGCTGGAGAAAGGTCAGCCGGTTCCGGCAGAATTGCTTGCACCCGGCACCCGAGCGGTGCGCCAGCGGTCGGATGTCCGGCGTGGCGTTATTTGGGCCATGGTTGGAATCGGTCTGATGATCTTCTTTGGTGCGGTGAACGATTGGGAAGGCGGCGTATGGTCGTTAGGGCTTATTCCATTTCTGATCGGCCTCGGCTATCTCCTGGTGTGGAAGTTGGAAGGCAAAAAGAGCGTTCCTCCTCCTCCGCCGGGACCGTAGTATCGAGGCCGTGGAGCTAAGTGATGCGGACCTCATCGCGCGAGTTCTTGTCGATGACGATCAGCACGCGTTCGGCGAGCTCGTGCGCCGTCATCAATCCAGCGTGCGTGGTCTGCTGCGCCAGCTCACGCGGACAGATATTGCCCTGGCCGATGATCTCGCGCAGGAGACTTTTGTTCGCGCTTACAAGAACATTCGGAGCTTTCGCGGTGACGCGCGGTTTTCAACCTGGCTTTACCGCATCGCTTACAATTGCTTTCGGGAGGATGCACGCCGCCGCAAAGAGCTTGTGGGCGTGGATGAGGAGCAGTTGCAAGCGCAGCACGATCCGCAAACTGTCGATGCTGGTTTGAGACATGATCTTATGCATGCCCTGAGTCTGCTTCCTTTGCACGAGCGCACTGCTGTTGTGCTTTGCTGCCAAAACGGATTGTCGCACGACGAAGCCGCGCGGGTCCTCGATATTCCGCTCGGTACGGTAAAGACGAACGTGCTTAGGGGGCGCGAAAAACTGAAGCGCACACTGGCTGCGTGGGGACCAAACTGATATAATGAACGCAATGACCGACGACGAAACGCTGGACCGACAATTGCGCGAAGCGATCCCGTATATTGACGACGACGGTTTCACCGCGCGCGTTATGGTCAGGTTGCCCGCAGCGCGGCGCGAACCGCGGTGGGTGCGTGCGATGATTCTGATCGGGCTGACAGCGCTCGGAAGCGGAGTTGCCTACTTGCTTTCGGGTGGCGGCCGCTTCGTCCGCGAAGGCATGCTTCAGTTGTCGAACTTCCCGATTTGGATGTTGCTCGTGTTCGCGTTCGGTTGCGGCCTCGTGATTGGCGCCTTCGCTGTCATCGTCGCCATCCGCAAGACCCCGGAGGTGCGCGATCTTGCCCGGTTGCGGTTTTGAAACAGCTCCCGCTTAGGTCGCGGATAACTCGCGCGCCTGTTTAACGTCCGCTTCGATCTGGCGGGCGAGCGCCTCGACACTTTCGAATTTTTTCTCCGGCCGGACATAGCGGACAAAACGCACTTCTAAATCGTTGCCATAGATGTCGCGATCCAGGTCGAACAGATGAATTTCGAGCACGCGGCCCTTTTCGCTGCTTACGGTTGGGCGATAACCAAGATTTAGCACGCCCGGATAGACGACTCCATTCAGCGTAGCTTGGGCAAAATAAACTCCGTTTGGCGGAAACTGCTCATTGTGGGCGCTCAGGTTTGCCGTCGGAAAACCAATCTTCTTTCCGAGATTGTCGCCGCGCACAACAGTCCCCAGAATCGTGTATTCGCGGCCAAGCATTGCTGCCGCCTTTGGCAGATCCCCCATTTCAACAGCTCGGCGGATCGTCGTGCTGCTCACCAGCTCTCGGTTCACGGTCACCGGCGGAATTCCAACTACGTTAAAGTCGAACTCTCCGCCAAGCTTCTTGAGCAGTTCCAGATTGCCGCGGCGATTCTTTCCAAACGACCATTCGTGGCCCACGCAAATTTCACGCAGCGGCCTCGAATGCTTTACTAATTGCTCTACGAATTCTTCGGGCTCGGTTGCAGCAAATTGCTTATTAAACGTAATCATTAGAAGATGGCCCACGCCGAGATCGCGAATCAAGGCGATCTTGTGCCATGTAGCGGTGAGCAAATGAGGCGCGGCTTCCGGCCGCAATATTTTTTCGGGGTGCGGATCGAATGTGACCACGACAGCCGTTCCGTTGGCCGCCTGGGCGTGTTGGGCGGAAGTCGAGATGACTGCCTGATGGCCGAGATGCACGCCATCGAATACGCCAATGGCCAGAAAGAGCGGACCGGGCAATCGCGAGAGATCGGAGATGGATTGGAGAATATCCATCAGATCAAATCCCAAATCCGAAACCGGAAACAAACACGAAATTCAAAATTTTGATGTCCGAAACGAAGGCCGTCACACGAAGGCGCTGTGTTAGATTTTGAATTTCAACCATTCGAATTTGTTTCGGATTTCGATATTCGATCTTTCGAATTCTGCTCACGCTCCGCGCATCCTCGAAACGTCCGGAAGGCTCAACATCCGATCGAGAATTTCTTCGCGCGTGGCGTTTTTGATTTGATCGACTGTCATCGCGTTCGCCACATCGAACCGGCCGGATTTTGCTCGGCGCAGCGATTTCAAATGCGCGCCGCAACCGAGGGCGTCGCCGATATCATGCACGTAGGTGCGGACATAGAACCCCTTGCTGCACAGCACGCTGAAGTCGATTTCGGGTAACGTGATCCGATCGATAGTGTAACGGTAAACGTGCACGAGACGCGGCT
>CATPBS010000116.1 GCA_955652715.1 uncultured Candidatus Udaeobacter sp. | reverse complement strand
GTCCATGCCTTTGAGTACAGCTTGTGAACCTTGTGTGAGGCCTTCGCCTTCTTCATTAAGCTGACGCAAAACGTCCAGGCGCGATCGTTTCTCCGCGAGAGTGCGCTCGAGGGCCGCAAGCTTCTGTTCCGCTTCGGTGACCAGTTCTTGCTTTTCGCGCAGACTCGCATCGACATCGACGGTCGCCCGCCGGCTCATTTTGAGTGAGCCAGCGATTTGCCTGACCAGTTTCTCACGCGCTTCGCTCGATGTTTGAATCTCCTTGGTGAGTTGCTCGATCTGCCCACGGCTCAATTCGCGGCGCGCTTTCGTTCCGGCGAGTTCCTCTTCGAGCGTCGAGATTCGGCTTTCAGATTTGGTAAGCGCGAGTTGCAACTCCTGCAGCCGCACGGCGCGTTCGGTACGATTTTCCTGGATTCGTCCGGCGAGACTGGCAAGCTCGGTCAGCTCGGCTTCTTTTTCTTTCAACTTCCGCTCGATTTCTGCGATTGACTTGTTGGTTTGGTCAATTCCCGCCAAATGCTGTTTGCGTTTCTTTTCAGCCTCGGCGATGTCGCGTCGCGCGCGCTCAATTAGTTCGGCCAGCTCATTTGCGCGCTGGCGATTGAACTCAATGCGGCTGCGGTGCGCAGCGATTTCGCTTTCCAGTTGCTGCATCTCCGCGCGCGAATCCGCGATTTCAACGTCGATCTTGTCCAGCTCGCAGCGTTCTTCAGCGAGCGCATTTTCAGTTTTGTCGATTTTCGCACGCGCGACATGCTCAGATTCCGTGAGAACCTCGATTTCTTTGCGGCAAGCGGCGAACTCGGCTTCGAGAGCATCAAGCTGCTTGCGCGCCTGATGGGTTTCGAGCACGCGCAGGTCCGCATGCAGCGCCTGGTATCGCCGCGCTTTGCCTGCCTGTCGCTGCAACGAACCGATCTGACGCCTTACCTCTTTGATGACGTCACCGATACGCAGGAGATTTGCCTCGGTCGCTTCCAGCTTGCGCAGTGCTTCGCGCTTTTGACCCTTGTATTTTGTAATTCCGGCTGCTTCCTCGAAAACTGCCCGCCGATCTTCCGGACGCGAACTCAGGATCATATCGATTTTGCCCTGCTCCATCATCGAGTAAGCGGCCCGTGCGACGCCGGTGTCGGCAAAGAGATTTTGAATGTCGCGAAGGCGGCAGGGCGTCTTGTTTAAGAGGTATTCGGAGTTGCCATCCCGATACACGCGGCGTGTCACGCGCACCTCATGCCATTCGATTCCGAGTTCTTCAGCGCAATCGGTGAACGTGAGTGACACCTCTGCCAGGCCCACGGGCTTGCGCGTCTCACTGCCGTTGAAGATCACGTCCGCCATCTCGTCGCCGCGGAGTGACTTCGCAGATTGCTCTCCGAGCGCCCATCGGACGGCGTCGAGGACGTTGGATTTTCCACAGCCGTTCGGCCCGACGATAGCGGTAATGCCCTCGTGAAAATTAAACGTCGTTTTGTCGGCAAACGATTTAAAGCCGAGTAACTCGAGCGATTGTAAATGCATGGCAGGCCGAAGTTGTCGGACCTTGGTTCTGGTCAATATATTAGGCTTTGGGGGGTTACAAGCGCAAAATCATACAATTTGTGGGCCGGCGCTGACCTCCGACCGCAACATTTGGTAGCGGTTGCGGTTCGAATCGGCCTTGATTCCGGTTTCCCCTTCGCTCACGATGCGGTGATGTCCGCGGATACAACGTTGTCGATCCAAGCCGCGGAACGCACAGACGAGAAGCTCGTCCGCGGCATCGGAGTTCCAGCTCTGACCGCGAATATTGTTAGCTCTACAATCGGTGCGGGAATTTTCGTGATTCCAGCAACAGTTGCAAGAGGCCTAGGGTCGGCCGCACCACTTGCATTTGTTTGTTGTGCGATTGCAATGGTGTTGTTCGTAACCTGTTTCGCGATCGCCGGCAGCCGCGTCTCGTTGACCGGCGGCCTTTACGCGTATGTAGAAGTCGCGTTCGGTCGTTACGTCGGATTCCTCGCCGGCATACTTTATTTTCTAACCGCGCTCGGCGCCGTTGCTGGCGTCGTGAACGTTCTCGCGAATTCAACGGCGCTGGTCGTTCCATTCCTCGGCAGTCCGGTGATGCGTATCATCGTCATGTTCGCCGTCTACGGCTCGCTCGTACTAATTAACATCCGCGGCGTGCGCGAAGGCGCGGGCGCGGTGACCGTGATCACGGTGGCAAAGCTTTTGCCCCTGTTACTGTTTGTTTGCGCCGGAATATTTTTTATTCACGCGCCGAATCTTGCCTGGAGCGGTTGGCCCAGCAGCAAGTCGTTAGGCGATGCCGTTATTCTGTTGATTTTCGCCTTCGTCGGAATCGAGGTGGCGTTGATTCCGAGCGGCGAAGTGAAGAATCCGGCACGCACGGTTCCGCGGTCCGCGTACCTAGCGCTCGTTATCACCACGGTTATTTACATCCTTATCCAGCTAGTAGCGCAAGGTACGCTCGGCGCCGATCTCGCGAATCATCCTGACGCGCCACTCGCTGAATCGGCAGCAAAATTTCTCGGCAACTTAGGTCGCACGATTCTTCTGGCCGGAGCCAGCATCTCCGCATTTGGATTTGTGACAAGCGACATCCTGAGTTCACCGCGAATGATCTTTGCTTTCGGCCGCGATGGCGCGTTGCCGCAATTTTTCGCGCACGTTCACCCGCGCTACCGATCACCGGACGTCGCGATCATTACTTACGCGACGCTGGCGTTTGCATTGTCAATCAGCGGCACGTTTGAACGGCTCGCAGTGCTTTCGAACGTCGCCGTCCTATTGATGTATTTGCTCTGTTGCGCCGCCTGTTGGTTCCTGGTGCAACGTGATCTGCGCTCGGATGGTGAACCCTTCAATTTCCCTGGGATGAAAATTGTGCCTGCGCTGGCGATCCTCGCGATCATTTGGATTCTCTTCCACGCGACGGTTCGCGAATTTGTCGTAACTGGAATCGTGCTCGCGGTCGCGTCGATTGTGTATCTCATCCGCGTCCAGCTCCCGCGGAAGTCGTAGGCAAACACGAAAAACCGATTAGCTTTTGGTCATGCGCGAAAATTATATCGAGGAATTTTATTCGTTCCTGCGGTTTCCAAGTGTTTCGACGGACGACCAGTATGCAGAGAGGTTGGGCGCCTGCGCGCAGTGGTTGGTGGAAAAGCTCACTGGGATCGGCTTGGAGGCCCAGCTTGTCCCAACACGCGGCCATCCTATCGTTTGGGCGCGCAACAAACATCAGCCCGGGCGCCGGACAGTATTGATCTACGGGCATTACGATGTGCAGCCGCCGGATCCTCTGGAGCTTTGGGATTCGCCTCCGTTCGAGCCTGTTTTGAAGAACGGCTACGTTTTCGCGCGGGGCGCAACAGATAATAAGGGTCAGATTCTTTCGCACATCGTTGGCATTCAGGAGACGATTGAACAAAACGGCGATCTGCCGGTGAACCTGCACCTCGTAATCGAGGGCGAAGAAGAAATCGGCAGCGTGAACCTCGGCAGTTTTCTGGAGGAAAATCGCGAGACATTGAAGAGCGACGTGGCGGTAATCTCCGACACGGGAATGATCGCGCGTGGCGTTCCTACGTTAAGTTATGGTCTGCGTGGAGTGACCGCTCTCGAGGTCAAAGTGACTGGACCGAAAATGGATTTGCACTCCGGCATCTTTGGTGGGGCCGTTGCGAATCCGATTACCGCTCTCGCGCAATTACTGGCCACGCTTCACGATCGCGAGGCTCGTGTGGCGATTGCAGGATTCTACGATCGCGTGAAGCCGCTGGAAAATTGGGAGCGCGAAGCGTGGCGGAAACTTCCAATCGATGGCGACAAATTAATTTTAAATGAGACTGGCGTGCCCGAACTTTTCGGCGAGGCCGGCTACAATTCGGTTGAGCGGATTTGGGCGCGACCAACTGCCGAGATTAATGGAATCGGTGGCGGCTATCAAGGGAAGGGGACCAAGACAGTGATCGCTGGTCATGCCATGGCGAAACTGACGTTTCGCCTCGTTCCGGAACAGGAGGGCGATCAGATTCAGACACTCGCAAAGGAGCATTTGCGAAAGCATCTGTCCAAAGGCGTCACGCTGGAAATCAGCAGTGGCCACAGCGGCCCCTGGTATCTCACCGATCCGCACTCGGCGCTCGGCGAAGCGGCCCAGCGGGCATTGCACAAAGCTTTCAATCGCGATCCCGCGCTCATACGCGAAGGCGGTAGTATCCCGATCGTGTCGCAGTTTCGCGGCATCCTCGGCGTCGAAACGCTGCTGATGGGACTCGCATTGCCTGATTGTCGCGCGCATTCGCCGAATGAGAATTTTCCTCTCGAAAATTTCGAGGCCGGGATTCGTCTCAACAAAGCAATTCTTCAGGAGCTCGCGCACTGAATTGTCCGCTGAGGACAGCGCACACTACAGCATTGCAACTCCGGCTCGGAACTCATGAAATGGTTTCTAATCATTGCGGTCCTATTCGGCACAATCCACGCCGCGGACGCGGCTGAAGAATCCTTAGGCACAAAGATTAAAAAGGCTTTCGACGTTGCGCCAACGCCGACTCCGAGTCGCAAGCATCGGAAACGCTCGTCGAAGAAGCCGACGCCCACCCCATCGCCAACGGCTTCGCCAAAACTAAAAAAATCTTCGCCAACTCCATCTCCAAGCCCGACATCGAAGACGAAATCGAAGCACAAGAAAGCGTCTCCTACTCCCCCGCCGACCGAGTCTCCGGCTGCAACAGAAACTCCATCTCCAACTCCAGCGGAAACGGCTGCGCCTTCACCCCTTGAGAGTCGTGCTCGCGGAAAGAAAGGCGCACCAAATGTCAGTCTTTCGACTGAAGAAATAGCGGATTACGACAGTTATCCGCCGAAGGTACGCCAGATCATCGACTCCGGGCTCGCGCTAACAAAACAAAATCTCGGTTACAGCT
>CATPBS010000115.1 GCA_955652715.1 uncultured Candidatus Udaeobacter sp. | reverse complement strand
GCGCTAGACGTCGCGACAAAAGAAAAAGCGCTGGAACTCGTTCAGGAGCTGCGCGACCAGATTTCGTTTTTCAAAATCGGGCTGCAACTTTACACGGCGGAAGGCCCGGAAATCGTGCGTGCGGTTTTATCCACCGGCGCAAAGGTGTGGCTCGATCTCAAGTTGCACGATATCCCGAACACGGTCGCCAGAGCAGTCGAATCCGCGAGCAATCTTGGTGTGCATATGCTCACCATTCATTTGAGTGGTGGGAGCGAAATGATCCGCGCCGCAACTGCGGCTCGTGCAAATAATGTATTGCTCCTGGGCGTGACTGTTTTGACAAGCGCGACGGAACAAACACTCCGCGAAATTGGGATCGCCGACAAAGTGGAGGATCAAGTTTTGCGGCTAGCTAAGTTAGGTGTCAAAGAAAGAATCGATGGGGTTGTGGCCAGCCCGCACGAAATCAAAATGTTGCGGACCGAATTCGGCGACAAAATCAAAATAGCGGTTCAAGGAATTCGTCCGATCCGGGCGAAACCGGACGACCAAAAACGCTTCATGACGCCACGCCAGGCGATTGAAGCAGGCGCGGACTATATCGGTATTGGGCGGCCGATCACTAAACATCCACAGCCGAGCGAAGCCGTCGCGAAGATTTTGGACGAGCTTCGCACCTAGTGTCATGTCGAGCGAAGTCGCCTGCCAAGCCGTAGCTTTACGCGAAGGTCTGGAGACATCTCTCGATATTTCCAACTCCAGAAGAAGTCAGAGATTTCTCGACTTCCCTCGGAATGACAGGCGTGAGGATACAACGGTATACCTGTTCTCTTCACTACATGTTTATCATGACATCTCGCCACACTCGGCGGCGATGAACATGGCAATTGACGAAGCGCTGCTCGAGCATGCCACAGTTCCATCGATTCGATTCTATCGATGGTACTCCCCTGCTCTGTCGTTTGGATATTTCGGAAAATTTAGCGATGTGGCCAGCTGTGGAGCTGAGCGCGATTTGACCAGGCGCTGGACGGGCGGCGGAATCGTTTTGCATGGAAATGATCTCACCTATTCAATTGCAATTCCCGCCAATGACATAGCCTTCGGTGAATCGTCGATGTCGATCTATGAGAAAATTCATCGCGCGTTGTCGCATGCATTGATTGCAAGCGGCGCGCGAGCAGAGCTGGCATCTGTAGCCGCAGTCTCTGACTGTCGGAACCAAATAGACTCGGCGGTCGGAGACCGCCGCTACAGCAACGCCGGCGTCAACCACAGCGGCTACAATTGCTTCGCGAATCCGGTGCGCGCGGACGTGATGATCGATGGCCGCAAGATCGCCGGTGCGGCACAACGCCGGACCCGCCGCGGATTGTTGCAACAAGGCAGCATTCAAGAGGTCGAACTTGAGAACGGCTTGGCGGAACGATTTGCCGAAGAGTTGTCGAACAATTGCGAGCTGGGGAGGTTGTCAGAGACAGTTCACTGTCGGGCGCGGAAGATCGCCGCGCGAAAGTACGCGACCGACGCCTGGCTGCGGAAACGCTAAATTGTAGGGCGGCTGTGTCAGCCGCCGTTTCACAATAAAATTTGCGAGCGGGATACTTTGACAACCTGTCGATAACCCAACTATTCTCGGCTCGTGGAATTCTCCGCGCGTTCACAGCCGAGGCGGACTGGTCTTACGGCGATTGCTTCGCCTGCCAGTTCGCTCGCGCAAGTCGCGCGGCTGGTTCAGCCGCATCTTGAAGAGGTGGAGGTGCGCATCGCACAACAGGCGGCGGCTTTTGATCCGGCGCTCGAAGGCTATGTGGTATATGCAGTTGGTAGTCGCGGCAAACGGCTTCGCCCGCTTCTGGCTCTTCTCGCAGGCGGCGCCACCGGTAGAATCAATTCGGACCACGTCGATCTTGCCGTCATCGTCGAGCTCATCCATATCGCCACGCTCGTGCACGACGACGTGATGGATGAAGCGGAGCGGCGTCGCGCTCAGCCCACCGCGAACGCGCGCTGGGGAAATTCGCTCAGCGTTTTGCTGGGCGACTGTCTCTTCGCGCACGCGCTCACGTTATCGACAGATTTCGAGAATTCAGATATCGGTCGCGCGATTGCGCGCACAGCTGCGACCGTTTGCTCTGGCGAAATGATACAGACTCAGCGCCGGTTCGATCTGACCCTCACCGTCGAGGATTATTTGCGGATCGTGGAAATGAAAACCGGTTCGCTTTTTTCCACCGCAGCCGAATTGGCTGCAGTCATCAGTGAAGCCGAGCCGAACGCGATCGAAACATTCAAAAATTTCGGAATTCAAGTTGGTACGGCGTATCAGATTTACGATGATTGCATCGACCTTGCCGGCAGCGAGAGCGTGACGGGCAAAACGCTCGGGACCGATTTGCGCAAAGGCAAGTTTACGCTGCCGGTTTTAATCTTTCTCCGCGCGGCGTCGGAGTTTGAACGGGAACGCTGTTGTCAGCTTGTGCTCGATGAACGAGTCGACGAAATGATTCAGCTTCTGAAGAATGGCGCGACGAACGGAGCGCTCAACGAGTCAATCACAGCTGGCAGCGACTTGATTCGAGAGGCGCAAGATACACTGGACGGGATGGCGTCGAATCCTTACGCCGATGCATTGTTCTCTCTCGGCGACGCGCTGTGCGAGATGTTCGATCAACTTCGCGTCTGATATTAGCTCCCATCGAGCGTCGAATTCCTGTGAGACCTTCATTCGGCGTCGCGGGAGCTTCGCCCTCCAAATTCTGATTTATGTCGCAGCTCAAAATTCGCGAGATGCCGCAGGATGAGCGGCCACGTGAAAAACTCGCCGCTCTCGGTGCGGATGCGCTCACCGATCCGGAATTGATCGCGATTTTGCTGCGCACTGGGATTCCTGGCGCAAACGCAATCGAGCTGGCGCGCAAACTGTTGAAAGATTACGGCTCGCTGAGCGGATTGAGCCGATGCGGCGTGCACGAGCTAGCGCCGCGTCCGGGAATCGGTCTTGCCAAAGCGACGCAATTAGTCGCCGCCTTCGGGCTTGGTCAGCGGCTCGCGCGCGAAACATTGTCGAAACAAAAAATCGATTCACCAGAACTCGTGAACGAACTCGTCGGGCACGAGATGCGGCAACTGCGAAAAGAATCGCTGCGCGTGATCCTGCTCGACACCCGTTATCGTTGCATT
>CATPBS010000114.1 GCA_955652715.1 uncultured Candidatus Udaeobacter sp. | reverse complement strand
CAGTTGGGATCTCTCCGGCGCAGTGCAGGATGTCCAACTTCTCTTTGAAGTCGGCTACCAAGTCGCCAATGACGACAAGTTTCCAGAATGGAAAGCGGGAAGCGAGTTCCGCGCCAGACGCGATGCAATGCTGAAGAAGTGATTGGATTAGACGGAATTTTTCGGTCTAATTCTCGTTAGACCTATGCGGCTACGCATCGTTGTCTCACTCGCCGCCATCGGATCAATGCTGGCGGCGTGCTCATCGGTAAAGATCGGAGATACGCGTGTCTATGGCTTTGCATTGCATCGCGTAACTCTGGCAGACATTCGCGCGGCGATACGCGCAGATGAGACCGCACACACCCCTCACGATGACCCTATCTCGGAGGTGGACGTAGTTAGCAGAGACGAGATACACATCTATCATGGTCGCCGCCTCGAAGGGCTTGTGGTTTCACTGTATTATCAAGCGCATCGATGGCACGTGGCGCTATGAGGGGGAGATTCTAATGACTTCATGATCAATAGATCTAACCAGCTGCTGCAGCCTGTATCTTCTTTAAAGCAGTTCTGATTCTGTGCAAACGGAGCCAGCATCCCGGGGCGATTTGGCGGAGTATCACTACGGCTCCGCGGAGGCGGCCCATACGGAAGCATATCTGTGGCGGCATATCATCACGCTGTGCGCGGAACTGGGCGCGCGCCGCGTCGTCGATATCGGGTGCGGTAACGGCGCATTATGTCGCGAGCTTGCCAGCCGAGGATACGAAGTGATAGGTTGCGAGCCGAGCGCCGACGGCGTCCGGATCGCACAGAGTTCCGCGCCCGAGCTGGTCTTCCACCAGCTTGGAGTAGATGACGAGCCCTCAGCGGTTGGTAACGAGAGCTTTGATATGGCTATCGCTACGGAGGTAATCGAGCATCTTCTTAGACCTCGCAACCTCCCTCACTTCGCGAAGCAGCTGCTCCGCCCCGGGGGTCACCTTATCATCAGCACTCCGTATCATGGATACCTGAAGAATCTCGTTCTTGCGCTCACCAACAAGTGGGACACACATCTCAATCCCTTTTGGGACGGCGGGCACATTAGGTTCTGGTCACGCAAGACTCTGTCGCGGCTGTTGAACGAAGGCGGTTTCCGCGTCGTCCGCTTCATTGGAGCGGGTAGAGTACCTTTCCTGTGGAAGAGCATGATTATGGCTGCGCAGAAGCCGCAAGCCCTCGTCAAGTGATGCAGGGCGATTCTCCCACTTGGAACGGAGTTGCAATATGGCGGATTAGATGGTTGAATCGCGAGTTCCGAACCTGGAAATCTGAATGGGCTCTCTTAAAAAAAGACGCAAAGCTAAAATTGCCAAGCACAAGCGCCGCAAACGCATGAAGGCGCATCGGCATAAGAAGCGTCTGCGTTACAAGGTGTAATTCCTAAGCCTCTGGCGCCCCAACGAACGTCCAACGCTCAACGTCGAACGCCCAACATCAAAATGGGAAGGATTTCTCAAATTGATGTTGAGCGATTTCTGTAGAGCCCGCCGTATGGCCCCGCATTCCAAGAGCACAGCCGGCACGGCTGCCACTACAGAGGAAAGGTGGCTTGCCAAGGCGTGGCCTTGGCGAAGGCTGGTTTGCCGAGCGCGCTGCTGAAAGTTAGAATCTCAAACATGAGGGAGCGCACAAAGTGCGGAGTTGTCGCCTATTGGCGAATTACTCTCGCGCTCATTTTTCTCGCGATGGCGAATGCATTTGCCGACCGGACCACGACAACTTCGACGGCAAAAATTGCGCGGTCGCACCGGGGAAAACAAGTCGCGCGGCCGAAGGATTCGCTCAATTTCAAAGCGGCTCCGGATCTCGGTTTACGTCCGGGAGGCGAACGCAAGGCCGGCGCGCTCGCGCATTTTGTTGAAGGAATGGCGTTTGAAGAAAATGGCGAGATGGATCGCGCGCTGGACGCGTACCGCAAGGTGCTCAATGTCGATCCGGGCCAGTCGCAGCTCGCAGCGCGTGTAGCCGGTCTACTGATACAGCAGGATGAATTTCCACAGGCAATTGACGTGCTGAAAGACGCAATCAAGGCCAATCCGAATGATGCCGAGCCGTATCAGCAACTCGCTTTCATCTATGCGAAGTATCTCAAGAAGACGGACCAAGCCATCGATTATGCCAACCGAGCCATCGCCCTGAATCCAGGAGACGCGGAAGGTTACCAGCGTCTGGTCGAAATCGAAATTGCAGCCGGACAAGAGAAAAAAGCGCTCGAAGCTTTGGACCGCGCCACAAAAGTTCGAAGCAGCGATTCCACTTTCTGGATTCACCTAGGAAAGCTTTATGTGGCCATTCTTTTCAAGTCTGACTCGCAGCCGAAGCCGGACGAATTAAAAAGGACCAACGAGATTTTCAAACAAGCAGCCAAGTACGCCGGAGACGATCCCACGATCCTCAAGGATGTAGCAGACTACTATGCGGCATCCCAGCAGCTAAAGGAAGCAATCCCGCTGTATTTGCGCGTTCTCGAACTCCAACCAGACGATGCAAGCGCGCAAGAGAAACTGGCGACCGGTTTTATTTTGACGAATCAACGCGACAAAGCGGTCGAGATGCTCGAGCAAATCATTAAAGAGCACCCTGAGAAATATCAACCCTACGATTTACTGGCACAGGTACTGGATGAACAAGCGCGATCGCTGCAGCGCGCAAACCGCACCGATGAAGCTAAAGCAAAGTTTGCGAAAGTAGCCGCGAACTATGACCAAAGCCTGTTGATTAATCCGAACCACCCCGGGACCTATTTGCATTTGGCGGAGTTGTTCCTCGGGCCCTTAAAAGACGCAGATCGCGCAGTGAAATTATTGGCGGATGCCCGTCGCCGATTTCCCGGCGCGCCGGAGATTGCTTATTACCTGGCGATTGGTCAGCGCGAGGCGAAGCAGAGCCAGCAAGCCGTCGCCACTTTCGAGGAGGCGCTGCACGAAGCGCAGCTCGACCAAGACGATGATGTAATAAATGCCAAGTTCTACTTCAACTATGGAGCGGCGGCCGAGCAGGCTGGTCTGTACGACAAAGCGGCGGACTTGCTTCTGAAGTCAATTGCGCTCGATCCGGCGAATTCGGCAGAGGCGTGCAATTACCTGGGTTACATGTGGGCGGATCACAACATGAGTCTTGACCAAGCTGAAACTATGATTAAACGCGCGCTCGAGAGTGAGCCAAACAACGCCTCGTATCTGGACAGTCTCGGTTGGGTGGAATTTCGAAAGGGCAAATTTGATCAAGCATTGAGCGATCTGCTTCGCGCTGCAAAAGCGGCGGAGCGCGACGATCCGGTTGTGTTTGAACACATCGGCGATACTTATTTGAAATTGAATCGCATACCGCAGGCAGTGGAAGCCTGGCAAAAGGCGCTGACGCTCGACCCGAAGAACAAAAACCTTGCAGAAAAGCTCGAGGGCACCAAAAGGACAATCAGCAAGGATTTGGCCGCAAAACCGAATCCGACGTAGTGATCGCGACGAAGACCGAACATCGAACGCGGAAATTCGATTCTCAATGAGGCAAAGCCAGAAGTATTCGACGTTCGGTGTTGGCGCTCCAAAGCTGACATGAAGGAATATCCCACGCCCTGGCAGCGCAAAACCATGTGGGCGGCGCTTACTGCCTGCTTCGTGGTTCTTCTCATTGTGATCCTCGGCGCAGTGATCTGGGAAGCGGCCAACATAATTAGTTTTCTCCAGCCGATCCTGATCCCGGTGGCGATCGCCGTGATTCTCACTTATCTGCTCGACCCGCTCGTGACGAAGATGTCTCGTGGGACCCTCAGTCGTACCAAAGCGGTGGCGCTTCTTTTCGCCATTGCTTTTTTCGCGTTGGGAGGATTGACCGCGTGGCTCATCCCGACCATCTCGATCCAGAGCGCGAATTTTGCCAGGCAAGTCCCTGCCTACACCGAACGAGCGCGAGACTACACAGTGGACCTCATCTATCGATTCGACCACACATTCGGGTTATTCGGCGGAGGGCACGGAAAATCTGCATCGACAAGTCTTACGAACTGGCTCGTCGGCCCGGCCACGTCTCCTTCTGCTCGCGCACAGCCGACTGCGACTCCAACCGCGTCGCCGCGAGCCACTGAGCCCGCGACCGAAATAATTGCACCAAGCTCGCCAAAGCTGACCACCGCTGAACGCCAGCGCATTCAAGCCTACGTAGAAAAGCAAATGCCGAAATTGGAGCAAGCGCTCCCGGTCGTGCTGGGAAAACTGTGGGACATTTTGAAGAAAAGCGTCGGTGGATTTCTTGGCATCACAGGTTTTCTGCTCAGTCTCATCCTGGTGCCGATTTATTTATTTTTCCTGCTAAACGAAAAACCCCGCATCCAACAGCGGTGGAGAGATTACCTGCCGCTGCGTGCATCGCCGTTTAGAGACGAAGTCGCAGAGGCACTTTCGGAAATCAATCGTTACGTAACCGCTTATTTTCGAGGGCAATTACTCGTGTGTCTGGTGGACGGCATACTTATCGGCACGGCACTGACGATTTTCGGTCTCAACTTTGCACCGCTGATCGGCGTGCTCGTTGTCATTCTGACGATGGTTCCCTACATCGGGATCATCATCTGCTGGGTGCCAGCCGTCCTGATCGCAGCTTTCCAATGGGGCGACTGGACGCATCCCATGATCGTGACCGGCATTTTCATCCTGATACAAAATCTCGAAGGCATATTTTACGCTCCGCGAATTGTCGGAAATTATGTCGGATTGCATCCGATGACCGTGATCGTGTCGATCTTTCTCTGGGGTCTGATCATTGGGGGGGTAATCGGTCCGCTGCTTGCGGTGCCGCTCACTGCGACAATCAAGGTTCTCCTGGCACGCTACGTTTGGGGCCGACGGTTGAGAGAACAGACTCTTGAGTCGAACGAAGCAGTTCCCGTAGTTCAAGAATCCGAGATAGCGACTCATCCTTAGCCGCAGGAGTCAGCGTGCGCGGGAGGAATTAGCGGACCGATGCGCGTCGAAACAGCACACGAAATGGCGGAACGAATCAAACACGCGAGGCACGGAAGACTTCGGAAGTTGTTTCTCGGCGTGGAGTCGTTCTTCCAACACCGGCTCTGGCCAGTTCGCATCGCTATTGTCGTTGCCGTATTGGCAATCGCTTTTTTGCTGGGCGCGCTTCTCTTCAGTTACGGCTCAAAATTATATGAGGACTGGCGCCAAACCCGTTTGCTGCATCGAGCGACTGAGCTGCTACATCAGGGAAAGCTCAGCAAGGCGGCGCAGACGGCGCAGGAACTCCTGGCGCGTCATCCCGATTCTCTGCCAGCGCTTTACGTTTTAGCAGAGGCAGCGGAAAAACAAAATCTCGCCGAGGCCGTCTCGTGGCGCGAGCAAATAGCGCGACTTCTCCCAACCGACCTGGACAGCCAGCTCAATCTCGCTTCCGCCGCGCTGCGCTTTGGAAAGCTCGATCTTGCGCGACAAGCGCTGGATCGGGTTCCTCCAGGTGATCGAGATAGTGCAGCTTTTCACGTCGTTGCAGGGTGGCTGGCTCGTGCAGAGGGCAATTTTGTCGAGCAAGAGGAACAGTTCGCTGCCGCAGTAAAGAAAGAGCCCAACAACGATCTTTATCAGTTCAATCTCGCCGCCCTCCAAATTCACTCTGGCGATCCGGAAAAAAGCGGGAAAGCGCGCGAAACGCTCCAGCGACTCAGTAAGGTAGCTCCTTACCGAACTGGCGCGCTGCGGGCTTTGCTTAATGATGCGGTGGCACGTAATGACCTCGCCGCGGCGGACAATTTTGCCCAACAGCTCCAAATATCACAGGAGATCACCTTCGGCGATTATCTCCTCTGCCTGAACTTTTATCGGAAGCTCGACGAGAAAAAATTTCGCCTGCTACTGGAAAGAGTGAAACCGTTTGCTGCGCGCGATCCGTCCGATCTCGCATCGCTCATGGATTGGATGAACCAAAACGGACTCGCGGGAGACGTTGTCAAGTGGATCGACAAGTTGCCAGCAGCACAGCTAAGTTCGACGCCGGTATCTGTCGCAGTGGCTGACGCATATGCGACAGTAAAAAATTGGTCGCGTCTGAAGCGTTGGACGCGAACTGGAATGTGGGGCGACTCCGAATACCTTCGTCTCGCATATCAGGCAATTGCCACCCGGCAATCACGGCCCCGCAACGGCGGGACTGCTAACACGGAGTTCGAAACGCTCTGGCGCTCTGCGCAACAGTTAGCAGATCAGCAGCCAGAACATGAACTGGCGCTCGCGCGTCTTGCTTCGAAATGGGAACTGGAGAAGGAATCCGAAGAGCTTTGGCGGCGCCTCGCAGAAAATTCCCAGGCGCGGCGGGAGGCGCTCGAACAGCTTCGCCGGCTATATCGCGCGAAGAATGAAACAACCAAGCTTTACGACGTTCTCCAGCGCCTTCATGAGGCATCCCCCAACGAAGCACCGATCACAGCGGACCTCGCTCGCCTCGGCCTGAACCTGGGGCGAAATACAGAACGATCGCATCAACTCGCAATGGAGGCGTACGATCGCGCCCCGAACGAGGTGAATTGCGCTGTGACGTACGCGTTTTCCCTCTCGCGGCTTGGGAGAAACGCCGAAGCCCTTACGATTATAGAAAGTTTGCTGCCCAACGGGTTGCGTGATCCGCATGCAGCTGTTTACGTCGCGCTGTTACTCGCGGAGGCAAGCCAGATCGAGGCAGCCAACAAATACATCGCGATCGCTGACGACGAAAAAATTTACCCGGAAGAAGAAAAGCTTCTCGATGAAGCAAAAACCAAGCTCGCCACTGCGCCTACAACTCCGTCGCCAGCGATTTCCTCGGTTCCCACTGCACTGAGCCCGACGCCAACGGCTTCGCCGCGTTGAAACCGACAAGAGTTACAAAAGTCACAAAGCCCATCGTTGTAACAATCTAACAGGAACCGGAAAGCCGTACCGCATGGTCGAACTGTAGGGCGTCTGTGTCAGACGCCAATCGACGCGCATCCGCTAGCCAAACAATTCTGTCGTCCCCACTACGCGCCACGCCTCCACATCGCTGCGGCTTTGTGTAGGTGAAACACACCGGACCGCCTTGAGCGAATCAAAACTAACTTCAGAAAAGGGCACTTTAATTGAGCGGGCCAGCAGACGCCGAGTTTGGATTGACACGTTTTTGTAAAGCAGACTCAAGTGCGGATTGAGCTCGTAGCGCGACGAATCTTGCGCAGTATTGCGAATGATTTCGTTAAGTTGCGGCAAGTGCGTCTTCAGCGCGAATTGCACAAAGAGTGTCTTGATAAACTCATCCGAGTAATCGATCTGAAGCGTTTTGAGGTTGATCGGTTGGCATTCGTGCGCGGCTCTTGAGAGGGCTTTCTCAGCCGCAGCGGGGTGATTCGCCCCGACGTGAATCGTCACATGCGGCTCGAAAACGGGCGCGTCATACCGCCTCGCGAGATCCTCGATGAGGCCCTGAAAAAACCTTCGCGCCGGCTCTGCCGGAATGAGCCAGTAAGCAATGACGGAGGAATGTCCCTGTAAGTTAACCTGTGACGTCAGGCGCCAGCTTTTCCCTTCGCGGCATCCTTCGAATTGATGTCGATCGTGATCATGAAGCCATTTGTCCCTTTAAACTCGAATGGCTTATCTCCCGCGCGATAGGCCTCGACTTCGTTTGGCATCATGATGAACCCGTCATTACGTGGCACTCCCCAGTATTTCAGGTTCTTGATTACGATTGGTTCGTCGGTCATTCCCTGAAATTTGTTGAGAGTAACCTGACCGCCCTTTCCGCCGTCCAACTTCGCATCGGCATGATCTCTCGTTGCCTGCCATGTCATCGTCGCGTCCTGCGCCACAGTGAACGAGTTCCATTTCACTGGATAAACGTGGCCGAGGATCGTTTTGATTCCCTCCCGCTGCTCGGATGTGACGGACGGATCGAATGTCAGCGCTGCCCAATCCATCTGGCCTTTGGAAAAATCTCCGCCCAGATCGCCCGCAACCCAGAATTTCGCACCATCGAGCTTGGTGTCGCCGTAATTGCCATGGTTCACTTTGAAGGCGTTGTTGAACTTGCAGAAGTGCTCGCCGCCCTCACCGTGCGAATGGCCGGCGTGCTCGCCATGCGCGGCCGGTTTCGCGTTGAAGTAACACTGGCAAAACATCGGGCAACTGCACGCCTCGATGATGCTCGCGTTCATCGACCAATCTGGCGTAGCCGATTCGGCCGACATTCCCACCCGCACGCTCAGGAAAAGAATAGAAAAAGTTAGACCAACAATGCGCATAAAACCTCCTGTAGAAATTGTGATTGTCCTTTGTAGGCTCGCGAGCCGGGCAAAGTCAAGCTAATCTGCTGGAAAATCTCGATGGGCTAAGCGATTTTCCTCTTGGAAAAGAGCGTCAGTGAACACCGGCGCGGATTGGTCGCCAAGCCGCTAACTCCACTTCTGCAATTCAACAATGTTGCCTTCCGGATCTCGCGCATACACAACGCGAAGCATACCGACGCCATCTACTTCCGTCGTTGCAATGTTTCCCACTGGGCTGCCACCCGCTGCAATCACCGCCTGCAACGCCTGATCCACGTCGTCGACTGCAAATGCAATGTG
>CATPBS010000113.1 GCA_955652715.1 uncultured Candidatus Udaeobacter sp. | reverse complement strand
GAGCACAGTTTGGCCGCCTTTGCCCGGCGTTACGCCGCCGACGACATTTGTTCCGTACTCGCGCATCAGCCGCGTGCGCGCCCGGCCTTCGCGTCCCGTGATACCTTGCACCAGAACGCGCTTTTTCTCGTCGATTAAAATTGCCATTTAGTGCTTCTCAACTTTCGAGTCACGGCGCTTCTAATTTCGTTTTTATAGCCGGCGTTTCCAATGCCGGTCGTCCCTCGCAGCATGCAGAACTGCATAAATAACAACTGTATCGCCGACTATCCGAAAAATGATTCGGTAAGGAAAACGGTCCGGGTACGCCCAACGCACTTGTTTGCGATGCTGGCGGATTCTGTGGAGAAAGGGATTGCGCCGCAAATGCGCCATTTTCTTCCGCGCCGCGCGCAGGAAATCGCGTCCTAATCCAGCCTGCTGTTCTTCATACCAAATTTCTGCTTGCACCAAGTCGGCGTCCACCTCGGGGCGGACTACCAATTTGAATTTCACTCGCCCAATCTCCGCTTAAGCTGGGCGTCGAACTCCTCCCAAGGGACAGCAGTTTGCGGGTTTTTCTCGTGCGCTTTGATTCGCGTCGCGATGAGTGCTTTATCCGCTTCGCTCAACGGATCATCGGCATCCAACCACTTATCGTCATCAAATTCGGCCAGTTTGAGGTAAATCTCCTCCCGCTCTTGCCGTGTGAGTTTTGGAATCTCTGCCAGAATCTCCGCTTTGCTCATGCAAGGAATCTAATCAGTCGGCCAACAATTGTCACCCGGTCATTATGCGTGACCGCGGGAACATTCTAGCACCAGGCCGGCACCTTTGTGCTCAATCAGTTCGTTCAATCCGGGAATATCGAGCTCTAAATAAAACCCTTCGACTCCGGCCATGCGACACTCGACATCGCACGCGAGCAACTCGGAATCTTTGGTGGCAAACTCTTCGGCTGGCAACGCCGCGGCAGGTGCACCTTCGCGATCTACGATTAATCCGCCCGAGTGCGTTTCAACCGCCGGGCGAATCTGCGGCCACTGCGCGGTGTCGATCCAGACGCGACCATTTTTTACGGCAAGCATCATGTTCGATTCATTTTTAATGAATTTTGGAACGCTTGGCGGGCGCGGTTTCCATTTGGCGCCCTTGGCTTCAGCAACGAGTTCCGCAAAGCGCACGGCGATCATGGCCGGTGTGTCACTCTTGCGATAGCCCTCTACTGGCGCGCGAAGCAGCTTCGACATTCGATGCAAGATGTCCACGGCGCGATCTTCGGTGTTACCGCCGAGACGTATCACCGCCGGAATGTCGAGATCGAGTTCCCAAAACGCCTTGGCCAGGCCGTAGGCGGACCAATATTGTTCCTGGCTCGCGACGCCGGAACCCGAACCGAAATATCCAACCAGATCCGGCTGAGCCAAAATGATTCGCGCCGCGCGATAGACCTTGGACGCGGATGGATTCCCGCTTGTGTCGGTGAAATTTGCGATCGTGAATCCCGCGTTCACAATCGCGTCCATCGACATCATCGAGCCGCCGCCGCCGGCGCCGTGAAACCCAACCAGACCTTTTGATTCTTTTGGCGCGGCAGTCGCTAACTGCGCGAAATAAAATGTGCCGCGGTGATCTTTTTGTTCGACGACGTAGGCGATGCGCTCCAGAGCCGTGGGCGGATGATCGAACTCGCGCGCGATCTCGATCCCCAGGTCGGGGTGCCGGCCAACGGCGTAATCATCAATCGTGATGCGGCAATCCGCCGCGACGAATTCGCCGCTTTTCGTGAGAGCCAGCGGATTGATTTCGAGCGAGCGCGCTTCAACGCTGCGCGCAGCGGCAAATAAATTTCGGATCGACTGAGCGAGTTGCTGGGCGCGTGCAAGCGAAAGTCCGCAGGAAACGACAGCTTCGTTCAGTGCTGAATCGAGTGGACCGCAGTTCACGTCGCACGGGATTCGTTGCGTTGACGCAGCACGTTCTTCAATTCCGGTGCCGCCGCCAGGCGCGAAAATGATCACGGGCGCGCGAGCAGCGTCATCTATCGCGAACGAAAGGAAAAACTCGCGATCAACGTCGATCTTTTCTTCCACGAGTACGGCTTCGACTGGGAACTGTCCCACTTTCGTCGCAAGCATGCGCTTGGCATAAACGCGCGCCTCATCTGGTTTTTTCGCGAAGGCGACTCCTCCGATACCAGCACGCCCGGTAGTCCAAGCTTGGATTTTGACCACAACTTCACCGCCTACTTCTTTTGCGACGGCGACAGCTTCGTCGGCATTTGATGCGGCCCGACCGCGCGGGATCTTAAATCCATTCGCGGCGAGGATGGCTTTGCCCTGATATTCGTGAAGTCGCGCCATGGCTGGGTGCTATTTCCTTGATCCTGACCAACCCGCCTTAGGCGGGCCGTTCATGGGTGGGAAGCTTCAAAGGTATGACGAAGGTAATGCGTTTCATAATGCCGACAGTTTTTCTCACCCGAGTTTGCCAAACAGATCAACCGCCGGCTGATGGATCAGCTGGATCTTCGGTCAGAAAATCGAGGTAAAGATTCAAATTTCCAAATTTCCGCACGAACCGGTTGTCCTCACAAACAAAGCCAAGACCTGCGAGGTCTGACTTGATCGTTCCGTATTGTCCGCCCGACGCGCCAAGCGTGACACCGAAATCAACATCCATGGTCACTGCACTCGGCAGAGCCTGCACACGACGCAGCGTCAGATAATGCACCGCCAATCCGCCCACTAGGACAAGGTGATCATGGTATCGCTCAAGACTTCGCCACGCCGTGAGTAACGCGGCTTCGGCCGCAGGCAGGCTTTCTTTCGGGTAATCCTGAAACGTTGCAAATTTGCTCATGACCATCCGCCGGAAAAGTCCGGCCATCGCTGTAACTCTTGCGCTTGCTCATCGCCGCGTGAACCTGCCCGCAACAAATCGAGATAAATTTGAACGTCCGAGACCAGTTCAAATCCACGCACTACTTGCGAAGGGTGAAACACGCCTTCGTCCTTGGGCAACACCAGCCGCAATCCGCCACTCGCCGATACACGGCGTGCCAGCAGCTTCTCGGTGATGAGCGCTTCATCCGGGAATTTTTTAATGTAAGCTGTCACCACCACCGGCGTGGTGTACGGATGTCGCAACCAGCCCGCAAACCATTGCGTGAAAACCGGCGACTCGTCTCGCAGGACCCCCTGTAATTTTTCCGCCAATTGCAGCGGATCGGACGATAAGACCGAGTACTCGTGCGTCCGCGTCCGTTTTTCCCAATCATCCACTTTCGACCACGCATCCAGCACCATATCCGGCTTTGTCACGCGCAAGCCGCCCGGCTCATCCGCCGCCCATTCGCGCGCCAGCAATTGCTGCCGCATTGCGCTTACCGAACCCAGACTCACTCGCGTCGATGCCGCCAGTTCAGTGACTTTCCATGGACGCAACGGCCCTTGCAGAAGGACCCGCAATATGCGCGTCGCGCGAGGAGCGAAGAGCGACCGCGTCTCTCGTTTCTCGCGGAACGGATTCTCCGGCGATCGTGTCTCGATGTATATGTGATCAAACGACAACCGTGCATTGCCGGCCAAATCTGCGTAACCGATGCCCGCCTCCTCGCAAAGCTTGGCCGATTCTTGCGAAATAAACGGCGCAAGCAATACGCCATAGCGTGGCGATTTTCCTGGCAATTGCTTGAGATAGCGCTCCAAATGCAGCACCGCCGACCGCACTTCCCGCGGCTGACCGATCCCTTTTGCCTCCACCAGTAACGTCCATTTCCGATTGCCCGTCGTCACCTGCGCCAAACCATCAACCTGCCCCGATAAATTGCTTGAGATTCTCGCGTTGCGCTTGAGCGAAGCCAGTTTCAGAGATGGCACGCGGCCCAGCAATTCCCGTAGGATGTGCGCGAATCGCTTTTCAAAATCATGCTCTTTCAGCTTTTTCGCCGTTTTCATCGCATGGTGAAAATGGCATTTTTACTGAAATTAGCAACTTGCGTTGTCGCTTCTTGAAGTTGTTCACAATTTTCATTGTGCCGCGTAATGCTCGGGTCGTCGTGGCGCTATACCGATGTGGTTCCTTGATACCGACGTAAATAACCGGCGGGCAGCGTGACCCCAGGGACAGCAGCAGTAGCAACAATATGCGCGATACCGACCGACCACGATGATGATGATGGCAGCTTCAACTCAACTTTACCTGCCGCGACCAGCAGACGCGACAGCGTCTTCACCCCTCGTTCTCTATCCATCGCGTGTTGGTGATTGCGTCTCGCAATTGCGACTTTCGCTGCGTGTTCGAATAGAAGAAAAAATCCGTTTCGGCGAGGACGCCGACAGTCCGAGCCGAACTGGCATAGCACGCGAGACGCCCATTCGACTCCGCTCTCGCCTTCGCCTACTTCGGCGTGGCACGCAGGGCAGACAGTGCGCTACAGTCGACGCCCTTATCCGCCGACAGCCTGATAATGGCCGAGACCGCGTTTCCACATGGCTTTTGCGCAGGCGCACGTGAGTAACAGCCAGCCTGTTTGGATTGCCAGCGCCTGCACGAGATCGGCGCCTTTTAATCGGCCGAGGAAGATCGCGACCGGACAAAACAGTTCATAATAAAACGGCAGCCACTTCATTACGGCCTGGATCGCGGACGGCATGATGTCGATGGGGAACATCTGGCCGCCCAGGAAATATTCGAACGAATAAACGATGAACACGATGGTAGAAATTTCCAAAATCCAGAACGCCATCATGGACAGGCTATAGGTGATAAAGAATTGAATGAACGCCGCCATCAATATCGACACGGTCGTAAGCAGGTAGATCAGCGGATCGCTTGGCAGCACGATGTAGTCTCGAAAATAGACGAAGATCAGGGCAATCGGCGGAAGAGTGACGAAGGTGTAAACGAGACGGCCACTCAAGAAAATGCTGAACCGGTAAACGAGATAACTCATTGGCTTGGTGAGAAGCGCATTGATCTGGCCATCGCGAATATCAGCGGCAATTTGCCATTCATCCTCTGTTGGCACGACCAGATTGCTGACCAGGATGGTGAGCAAATAGTAATAGATCATCGAGCTGTAATCGTACCCGTGCAGCCCGCTGCCTCGTTCCTTGAACACTGCGCTCCAGAGAAACACCGTGCCGGCCAGCGGGATCAGGCCAAAGAGGGCGCGCAGAAAATAATTCCAGCGATAGACGAACGTGTTTTGCAGCCCGATGTTAAAGACCGAAGCGTATTTTTCGATCCTGCTCGTGCTCATGCTGCAAGAAACATCTCGTCATTCCTAGCGAAGTCGAGAAATCCCGTGCCGAAACCCTAGGCATGCAACGGGTCCTTCGACTCCGCTGCGCTCCGCTCAGGATGACCTTGCGGTCAGTTCGACCGCGAGATTGATCGCGGCGATCATGCTGTCGGGCCGCGCGATTCCTTGGCCGGCAATTTCAAATGCGGTGCCGTGATCAGGACTTGTGCGCGGAAACGGAAGGCCGAGCGTCACGTTCACGCCGCTGTGGAATGCGTGCAGCTTTAGTGGGATCAATCCTTGATCGTGATACATGCAAAGCACCGCGTCGAATTCACCTTCAACTGCGCGATGGAAAACTGTGTCTGGGGAAACTGGGCCAACGATTCTCGATTCTCGATTCTCAATTCTCGATTGAAGCTCGGACACCGCAGGGCTGATGATGTCGACTTCTTCGCGTCCGATTTTGCCTGATTCGCCGGCGTGCGGATTCAATCCTGCAACAGCGATGCGCGGCGCGTTTCTCGATCGGGAATGAAGAAAATCCGCGAGCAATTGGCCGACGCGAACAATCTCCGATTGCTTGAGCGCGCGCGAAACTTCGCTCAACGGAATGTGCGTTGTGACCAGCGCGACCGTGATTTTTCCCCCGGTCAAGCACATTGCAAAATTTTTGATGCCACAGCGCTCGGCGAAAAATTCAGTTTGTCCAGGAAACTTGAAACCGACGTCGTACATCCGCGCTTTGTGAACCGGCCCGGTCACGATCGCATCGAGTTCACCGCGTCGGGCGAGTGTGATCGCTTCTTCGAGCGCAGCCGCCGCGGCACGCGCAGTTTCAGTGGTCGGCTCGCCCGGTTTGCAATTCGGCTGCCGGCCAATAACCACGTATTCGGCCGAATCAGGAACGCGTCCCGATTTCAGTGCAAAATCGACAATCTCCGGTCCGATTCCGGCGCAGTCGCCCAGCGTGATCCCGATGCGCGGTTTTGTGCTCATGCTCCTGCCTGTGATCGTAATCGAATTTGCTCAATCGAGCACGAGCAGGATTACGAGAACGGAGAGAAGACGAAGGCTCAGCGGAAGAGGCGAGCGGAATCTGCTTAGAACGTCTTGATGTAAGCCTTTGCGCGCAGGCTGGCGATCCAGCGTTCCTGGATACCCTGTGCTGCCTCTTGGAGCAGCTTCTTCTCGATGTCCGACCGCGCTTCAGCAAGCGAACGCGTAGTGCCGCCGCGTTTATCTTCAATCTTCAAGATGTAGTAATTGCCGGCATAGTCGATGATGTTGCTGATTCTGCCGACCGGCATGTTGAACGCGAACTTTTCGAGCGGGGCAGCGAGAGTGTTGTGCT
>CATPBS010000112.1 GCA_955652715.1 uncultured Candidatus Udaeobacter sp. | reverse complement strand
CAAATCACAGGCACAGGGTTTCCAGGCGTGTTTTATTTGAAGTACGACATGTATCGCCAGAATTTTCCGCTGCTGGCTCTCGCAACGTATGTGAACTACCGCAACGATCTGGGCGCGCGCGCAAGTTTTTATTGCTGCGACCGCTAGGCGCCAGCGCCCGGCTCGCCCGATCGATTCAGGCGCGAAAAATAAAACCTGTCTTCGGACGTAATTCGATCTAACTGTAAAGATTATGGCTTACGAATTACCAAAATTACCTTACGCGTACGATGCTTTGGAACCGCATATCGATGCGCGCACGATGGAAATCCATTATACCAAGCATCACCAGGCTTACATCGACAACGTCAACAAGGCGATCAAAGGCAACGCCGATCTCGAAAAGAAATCGGTGGAAGATTTGATCAGCGATCTAAAATCGGTGCCGGAAGACATTCGCACAATCGTGCGCAACAACGGCGGTGGGCACGCCAATCACTCGTTCTTTTGGAAAATCATGGGGCCGAATGCGGGCGGCGAACCCAAAGGCAAACTGGCCGATGATATCAAATCAACGTTTGGCAGCTTTGATGATTTTAAAGAGAAACTAGCCGCTGCCGGCGTGGGTCGTTTTGGCAGCGGCTGGGCGTGGCTGATTAAGAATAAGAATGGAAAGCTCGAAATTATTTCGACGCCAAATCAAGATAGCCCTCTGATGGATGGCAACGCGCCGATCCTCGGCGTCGATGTGTGGGAGCACGCTTATTACCTAAAATATCAAAACCGACGGCCCGATTACATTAAGGCCTGGTGGAACGCGGTGAATTGGGACGCCGTCGCGAAGAACTACTGATTCGCACTTGGCTCGTTCTCCTGTAGCGGCGGTCTGTGACCGCCGCTAAACTTGTACGCGTTCGGCGGTCGCATGCCGCCGCTACAGGATGGCTTACTTAAACGAAAATTATCTAAAGCTTCAGGCCGGATATCTGTTTCCGGAGGTCGCGCGCCGGGTCCGCGAATTTTGCGAAGCCCACCCGAAAGCGGCCGAGCGGTTGATTCGATGCGGAATCGGTGACGTGACCGAGCCGCTCCCGCGCGCGGCAGTTGAAGCGATGAAGCAAGCGGTCGAGGAGCTCGGTCACCCCGAAAGCTTTCGGGGCTACGGCCCAGAACAGGGCTACGAATTCTTAAGATCCGCAATCGCGCAGCATGATTATCGCGAACGAAACATCGAGATCGCCGACGATGAAATCTTTATCTCCGACGGATCAAAATGCGATTGCGGTTACATTCTCGACATTCTCGGTGATCAAAACAAGGTGGCGGTTCCCGATCCGGTTTATCCGGTCTATGTCGATACAAACGTGATGGCTGGCCACACAGGCCACGCCAGGAAGGACGGCAGCTACGAAGGGATCCTGTATTTGCCCTGCACTGCGGAAAATAACTTTGTGCCTGATCCGCCGAACGAACACGTCGATCTGGTTTATCTTTGTTTTCCTAATAATCCAACCGGGGCAGTGGCGTCGCGCGCGCAGCTTTCGCGTTGGGTTGATTATGCGCGCGACCATGAGGCGCTTCTGCTCTTTGACGCTGCTTACGAAGCGTACATTTCGGAGGAAAACATTCCGCATTCGATTTTCGAAGTGCCCGGCGCGTGCGAGTGCGCGATTGAATTGCGCAGTTTTTCCAAGAACGGCGGTTTCACCGGCGTGCGCTGCGGGTTTACGGTGTTGCCGAAATCGGTACTCGCGCGGACGGAGAACAGCCGCCGATTATCGCTCCATCCACTCTGGCAGCGGCGTTGGAGCACCAAATCCAACAGCGTGAGTTATCCGGTGCAACGCGGCGCCGAGGCGTTGTATTCACAAGAAGGTCGGAAGCAAGTGCGCGCGCTCATCGATCAGTACATGGGTAACGCAGAACTCCTTCGCGACGCCGCGGCCGATGCTGGGCTAGAGGTTTTTGGCGGAGTAAACGCGCCATACATTTGGGTGAAAACATCCGAGGGTCTGACGAGCTGGCAGATGTTTGATCTAATGTTGCGCGAGCTAAATGTGGTCATAACCCCGGGTGTCGGGTTTGGCGCGCAAGGCGAAGGCCACTTTCGCATTTCCGCGTTCAACAGCCGCGAGAACGCCGAGGAAGTAGCGCGCCGTCTGAGGGGCTTGCAGTGAATGTCGCATGCCGCAGTGTGCGCTGTCCGAGGGCAGGCTCTCAGTCCGGCAAAGTGACATCCGCTGAGGACAGCGGACACTACAGCGGCCAGAAGTTTCGGCGAGCGAACCGGCTACAAACTCTTGTCGATCCCAAGGACCTGCGTAGAGTGCGCAGAGTTTTTTGGGGATATTTGGCGTGCCGGATCGAAAACAAAATCTGCCGCAGCTTTATCGTTTTTGTTTCTTAATGCTGGGCGACTCGCGCAAAGCGCAGGAAGTCTTTCACACCACGTTGCGCGAAGCCGCTCTGCCGGCGGCCACGGGGGAGCTGCCGAAAGAACCGTTTTGGCTCTTCCGTGACGCGCGCTGGCGCTGTTTGGAAACGAACAAAGCTGACTTGCAACCAGAGCCGCTGGAACTTCCTGAGCATGACCTCGCTACGCAGGCTTCCTCGCAAATTGAACAACTCGACTCAACCCAACTCGCAATTTGGATTTCCGCCGCGCCCGATCCGCAGAAAACGGCGCTCGCACTTTTCTATCTCGACGAATTCGACTACCGCGAAATCCTTGATCTCGCCGAGCTCAAGCTCAGCGAGCTATCCCGGCTCTTGGCGCAAGGACGCCGGCAGTTGCAGGCATGGCTGAACGCAAAATTTCCCGAACCACGTAACAGATGAGAATGCCGTGGTTATCGCGCGGGCAGCGCACTCTCTTGAATTGCGCACCGATCAGCCAGGACAACTTGGCAGATCGTTCCATGCGCTCGGCAGTATCTCGTGCAGCCCCATCGGCCGACTTTGTCAATCAACAGAACTTCGATCGCGCGTTCGCCGAGCTGGTTCGTCTCATTCCAATTCCGCCGGAAACGACCGAATGGTTCTCCGAAAAAGACCTGGTTGTTGGCTCGAAGTGGACGTGGAAAAAGATGGTGCGCAATCCCGCCGTCCTTGCGATCAGCATCGCGGTCGCAGTCATCGCCGGAGTGTCCGTGTTCCTTTTGGTGAGTCATCTAAATGATTTCCCCGGATCAGCGACTGCTCGGAAATTGTTGACTGTGGCCGCCTCCACGCGACCGGTGATGCTCGATCCGGTAAGCACTGAAGCCGGTACATTGAGCGATTTGTTTTTTATGAAACACGGGCTGGAACATTACGACGTCCCAGCTGAATTCGCCGATTTTCGCACAATTGGTTGTCGCGTTTTCGAGGATGAGGAGTCGCGTCGTATTGCCCAAATCTGGCTTGGCGAGAAACGGATGCAGCTATTTCTGTTTCCGGCAGAGCGGAATACGAAAACCGGCGCGGTGCTGCGGTTTCCCGGCTGGCGCTATGTTCATCAGGAAGGGTGGGTCGGTGCAGTAACTGAACGCAGCGGGGTGTGCTTCATGGCCGCGCTGCGGGGGCGGGAAAAGGACTTGCAGCCATATCTTTCCACGGCAGCCGGGAGATAATCCGCAAATCCACATCCCTGTCCGCGTTGACACGGAATTTGACGCGTTCCAATTTCTTCCCTTCGCGCCAGGGTAGCTCAGTGGTAGAGCAGGGGACTCATAAGCCCTTGGTCGGGAGTTCGAATCTCCCCCCTGGCAGTTTGATATGGCTTGGATTTATATCTTGCGAGGATCCAACGGCCGACATTACATCGGCTCCGCTTTTGATCTTGATGCCCGCTTTGCACCGACACCTGCGCGGTCATACGCACACAACTAAGCGGCTTGGCGAAAATATCAAAGTTGTCGCAAGCAAGGAGGTCGCAACACTGACTGAGGC
This sequence comes from uncultured Candidatus Udaeobacter sp., assembly GCA_955652715.1. Classification (GTDB taxonomy): domain Bacteria; phylum Verrucomicrobiota; class Verrucomicrobiia; order Chthoniobacterales; family UBA10450; genus Udaeobacter. The sequence goes on along the minus strand of CATPBS010000112.1, from coordinate 731 downwards.
GCGGAGGATTGAGCGCACACTGAAAGCAAAGAAAAACCCGGACCTCGCGATCTATTATTTGCAGCGCTAGAGCAGCCCCGAAAGCTTTCGGGGTTGGTCGGGAGTTCGAATCTCCCCCCTGGCAGTTCTCAATTGCGGGTTAATTGCTATAACCGGGTTTGAAGATTGAGCGTTGGACGTTGGACGTTCGGCGTTGGACGTTTTCTCGTCGCCAATGAGTCAGGAAAATGTCGTTCAAAAGCTTTTCGCGCTCGGAAATTCCTATTGGCTGACGCGCTTCGTGATTCTGCGGCTGCTGGGTTTTGTTTATGCGGTTGCGTTTCTCGTAGCCGCACAGCAACTCGTCCCCTTGGTTGGCGAGCACGGACTAACGCCGGCGAATCATTTTCTCGCGAGCCTCCAAACCCAATTCGGCTCGCGAACCGCCGGAATGCTGCGCGTGCCGACGTTCTTTTGGTTCGGAATTTCCGATGGTGCGTTGTCGATCTTCGCCTGGATCGGCTTTGGCTTGTCGCTGGTTGTTCTTGGTGGCTACGCCAACGCAATTCTGCTCGCAGTGCTTTGGGCCATGTACATGTCGATCGTCCACATCGGGCAGATCTGGTACGGTTACGGTTGGGAAATTCAACTGCTCGAGACTGGATTCTTATCGATCTTTCTTTGCCCGTTACTCGATGGGCGGCCATTTCCAAAGTGCAGGCCGCCCATCCTGATTTTCTGGCTTTTTCGCT
>CATPBS010000111.1 GCA_955652715.1 uncultured Candidatus Udaeobacter sp. | reverse complement strand
GTCGAGTTGATCAATCGGACAGCACACGCTGCGGCACTGAGCGCCCTGGTCGAGACAGCGAATGCCTACCGGTTATATTTAGGGGTCTATGTCAGCAGCGTAAGCCGCTTCACGCCGTTCTACATGGCACTGATCGATCCTTTTCGGAAACTGATCGTCTATCCGTCCCTCTTGCATAGCGTCCGTGCTCGCTGGAATCAAGCATTCGGCACAGGCTGACGTGGAGATATTGCAAGCGAAGGAGAAAACACAGAAACACTGCGATTCAAACAGCCGCCGCACTTCCGACGTCGCGCGTCAGTTCCGTGGTTTCCTCCTTCTTCCTTCTTCCTTCTTAATTTTCCCGCTGCGCACAAATAGTTTTAGTCGCCCCGAGTTCACAGCGCGTGAAATGTCGAAATGCCCCTGCCCGCGAAGACTTTCGGATATTAGACGCGACGACCAATTCCTTCTTCACGCCAATCTCTTCCTCAATTTCTTTCCTTTCTTTGGATCCTGCGATAAACGTCACGGCGTGAATCACGCGGTTCGTGAGTTTGTATGAGTTTTCAACTGGCGCGCCTTCTCGCTCAAAAAATTCAGCGTGCGGCGACGCGAGCACGCGGTTCTGAACTCAAGCTGCAGGGTGAAGTAGATGGGTATCTTCGTGAATACTTGAAAGCCTTCAGAATCGACTATGACCCGGAGGTCAACAAGCATCTACAAATCTCCGATTACTCGGCGACCGGCAGACCCGACAGTCTATTCGGCCATGTAATTCTTGATTACAAAGCGCCCGGAATCCTGAGAACGCCAGCCGGCTTGAGAAAGGCAAAGGAACAGGTCGTAGATGACTACTTGAATTCCGCTTGTAGCCGCAGCAGAACTTTTGATCGAGAAGAAGCCGACAAATGGGCCGGAATTTTACTCGATGGCAGAAGTGTGACGTTTGTCACATTCAATGGAGTCGACCAGTGGGCAAACATTTACGAACGAATAGGGCCAGGAAAAATCATATGCGGTAATCCAACTGTAGGCATCGAGATACAGTTCGCGCTTGACGCCCTTCGTTGCGGCACGAAACCGGCGCAAATCGCGGGCTGCCTGTTTCAGCACGCCCGCAGCCAGACCTTTCTCAGGCGTAGGGCCTGGCGGTTCGAGTGGAGGAGAAAAAAGGTGTGCGCTGCGAGCGTTGTCAGATTGCACACTCAAAAATGCATCCAGCTGTTCCCGCGAAAGCCGCGACGGCGGTGGTTCTCCCCGGCTTTCGTGCCCCGACGGGGTCGGATACAGCACAAATTGATCTGTGAAATCACGTGTCTCACTAATGCGATCGTCTACAATGATATTCATACCGGTTCTTGAGTGGCTTCTTTCTTTCTAAAGATTTTGAAGCCGGACATTTCAAAAAAATTGAAATGTTTTTGGATATGCCGGCGCGAAGGTCGGCCCGCCGACTTGCGATAGACATCTGCGGTCTGAGTCCGTCCGTCAGAGCGATTTTTCGATCGCTCTTTGCTGAATCGCTAAATGACTAAAGACTGAAAGTATTCGTTCGCCCAAATTGGGGGGTACCCCTTGCGCTCACCCTGCAGTTTCTTCGACCTTGTAAATGACCATGCCCCGCGCCTGATAATTCGCGAGGGCCTTCGGATGATCGTGATTGCACGTATGCACCCACGCGCGCTTGGGCGACATGCGCCAGGCTTCTTCAATCGCACTAGTTAGTAACGGGCCGCCCAAACCACGGCCGATAAATTCAGGTAGCAGTCCGAAGTACGCGATCTCCACACCGCCTTCCGCGTCACAACGCAATTCGTAATAGCCGGCGAGCACGTCGCCATAGTACGCGGCGAACGTCCGCAGCTCCGGCGCGGACGCGTATTCTTTCCATTGCTCATCCGTCCACGGACGTTTGTCGATCCAGTTCCACTGTTCGCCAACCGCGAAGTAGAGATCGCGATTGAAACGCCAATCGCGTTCCCTCTGTTCGCGAATTTGAAACACTGGATCCGCACACCGCTTCGGCCGAAGCTGATCAGGCGATCGCATTTCCAAGTACGATGTTACGAGCGGTGACACTGTCGAACTCACGTTTTCAAGTTTTACCCCGTGAGATAGCTGACTTTGTTGTCGCTATCCGGTATCCGCTGTCCGCTTTCCGCAATTCCTTACTTGAATGCTTCTTTATTCACGACGTACGGCATTTGGGTTGGGTCGCCGCCATAGTTTCCTTCCAGAACGTCAATTAATGCCTGGACAGTACGGCCAGCCATGCCTTTGTCGGGATCGACTGAGAGCCGCGTGATTTGCGCGCCGCTGGCGAAGTGATGGAACAGCCGCATGCGGTCGGCGATTTCGGCATCAAGCAGTGGCGAATCCGCCGACAACGGTTCCTTCTCGAAAACGTCGAGCGCAGCGCCGGCGATGACTTTTTCTTTCAACGCTTTTGCCAGGGCTTTCTCGTCCACGACGGGACCCCGTGAGCTATTTATTAAGTACGCGGTCGGCTTCATCAGCTTGAGCGTGTTTTCGTTGATGAGGTGATAGGTCGGTCTATCCGCTTCACCCTCGCGCAACAGCGGCACGTGCAGACTCACGTAATCGGCGCCGCCTAAAGCTTCCTCGAGATCGACATATTTAATCCATGTTTTCTCCTTTTGGATTCCCTTCGCGTGGCGCAGGTCCATCAATTCCTGGATCGCGGCGATGAACTTGTCGTTCTGATACGCCGGGTCGTAACAAAGGATGTTCATGTCGAACCCCGAGCATTTCTTGATCATCGCCAGGCCAATGCGCCCGGTACCGATTACGGCGATGGTTTTGCCGGTAACCTCGTCGCCGAGGAACGGAAGGAACGGATGCCACGACGGCCATGTGTGTTCGCGCACCAGGCGCTCGCTCTGCCACATCTTGCGCGCGAGCATGCCCATCATAAAAAACGCGAACTCGGCGGTCGCTTCGGTGAGCACGTCTGCGGTGTTCGTGAACGGGATTTTGTATTTGTTGGCGTCGGCGCGATTGATGTTGTCGAACCCGACGGCGATCTGCGCCACGACCTTGAGTGTCCCCTTCCCCGCTTCGAAAACCTCAGCGTCAATTGGATCGCGCAGCGTGGTGATCAATCCGTCGATGCCGCTTTTCACTTTTTCGATGATTAATTTCTTCGCCGGCGATTCGGGCCCCTGAAAAACTTCAAGATCGTAGCCGCGCTCGCGCAATCGATTCTCAGCCGGATCGCCGAAGCGCGCCGTCGCGAAAACGCGAAAACGTTTGTTGTCGCTAGCCATCATGCGGAACGTAATCGAACAATTCGCTTAGGCTGCCAAGCTCGTCCGGCGGCTTTGTTCCCGAAAGAAACTTTTGAAACTCTGGCGAATACGCATCTTTGCGGCTTGGCCACCACGCCCGGCGCACCCCATCAGCGTGGTAGTATTTTCGAAGTATTGTCTCCCATCCAAGCCACTGCGTCTTATCAAGGATCCCCGCTTTCTGTTGGTACCAGGCGTTCTCCAACAACTTGAAGAAAGAAAACAGAAAGTAGTGCGCCACGATGCGCTCTTCGCGGGTAGCTGAACCCCAATCCGTAGTCACTTTAGATAGCGCAGATCCAAGAACGGGAGATTCCATTGCCGGAACATTGATTGAGGTAATAGCCGCCGCGAGCGAATCTACGACCAGAGCTTTCTGGGATCTTGTGTTCTGCCGAATGCTTATGATCAGTGCGATCAGCGTTAACGTTACGGCCAACGCACTAACAATTTCAGCGAGTGCAACCAACACCTGTAGGTTCATATGGCTGAAGGAAAATCTCTCAGGAAAGCAGGAACTCAGGAAGAAACTAGACAGAATTAGAGAATCAACAGGATTCCCTCGGGAATTCCTGCTTTCCTGCGTTCCTCAGAGATTCCGTTTTGCCCAACTGCCGACACGATCGAGTGCTTTCTCGATGTTCTCGATCGAGTTCGCCACGCTGAACCGCAAATAGCCTTCGCCGAAATCGCCGAAGGCAGTCCCGGACAGCGCGGCCACGCCGGCGTCGTCGAGCAAGGCGTCAGCTAGTTTCTTCGATGGCCAGCCGGTCTTCGTGATGTTTGGGAAAACATAGAACGCGCCATGAGGCAACCGACACGAGAAACCTTTGATTTTATTGAGACCGGCGACCATCACGTCGCGCCGTCTCTCGAACTCGGCGCGCATTTCCTCCACGGACTTCTGCGGTCCGCGCAATGCTTCGATGCCTACGATTTGCGTGAAGCTCGCGGTGCAGGAATTGGAGTTTGTCATCAAACGCGCGATGTGCGTTGCGAGATCTGCACGCATCACGCCGTAGCCCATACGCCAACCGGTCATGGCGTAAGTCTTGGAGAAACCATCGAGCAAAATGGTGCGTTCCTTCATCCCATCGATCGACATGATGGAATGATGCTCTCCTTCGAAAATCAGGCGGCTGTAGATCTCGTCGCTCAACACCATGATGTTGCGATCACCGATCGAACGCGCGATGCCCTCGATGTCTCTTTTCTCCAGCACGCCGCCGGTAGGGTTTTGTGGTGAATTCAAAATAATCAGCTTTGTCCGGTCGTTGATCAGCCCCTCGAGCTCATCGACGTCGAGCCTGAAATCCAACTCCTCGCGTAACCGAATCGGCACCGCTTTCGCGCCGACGTAATTGATCATTGACTCATAAATCGGGAATCCGGGATTCGGATAGATGACCTCATCGCCTTCTTCGACGAGCGCGAGAATCGAAAAAAAGATGATGGGCTTGCCGCCCGGAACTACGACTACTTCGGCGGGCATAACGTTTACCCGGCGCGTCTCGCTTACATGTTGCGCGATGACTTCACGGAGCTCCATCAAACCAGCTGACGGCCCGTAGTGAGTGAATCCCTTGTGCAACGCATCGACACCCGCGTCGATGATGTTACGCGGCGTATCGAAATCGGGTTCGCCAATCTCGAGGTGAACGATGTCGCGGCCCTGGGCCTCAAGCGCTTTTGCCTTCATCAGAACTTCGAACGCAGTCTCCGTGCCGAGACGCGCCATGCGTCTGGCGAGGCGGAGTTCGCTTTGTGCAGCTTTATGCATCGCGGTGAACAGAGATTATGCGCGGACGAAGTCAAAATGCCAGTGCGGCTCGCACCTCAACTCCGTAAAGGAGCGTGGTTCCCAACGGAGCTTTATGCTCTCAACAATGCCAGTCCGGCTCCGGACCACTCAACTTCTTCGACACGCATCATCGCGTGCTGGCGCAATTTGTCTTTTTGACAAATGTCACCCTTTTCTCCACTCGAGAAACTGTGGGGCTACAACACGCTCCCGCTCTCGACCAACTGTCGCACGGTAGCCTCGCGCAAAGACGGATCAACTCTCAACTCTGCTTCGCGAATCGCGCAGCTGCGCTTCTTTGAAGTGAATAGCTTCCTGCGGAACGCGGCGCAGACCGCTGGCCAAGTCGAGCTTCGATAAAATCCAGATAAACCATTTCGTCGGATCCCACTGCCACGGCTTCACACCATTGCGATAGTCGTGTTGAAATTCGTGATGATAATTGTGATAGCCCTCGCCAAACGTAAACAGCGCCATGAAAAACGAGTCGCGCGCACTGCATCGCGTCGAATACGGCTGACGCCCGATGGTGTGGCAGGCGGAATTAATCAGGAAGGTACAGTGTTGGAGCACGACGATCTTCGTCACGCCACCAATTAGAAAACCCCCAAGCGCACCGAGCCAGCCATCCCAAAGAAAACCAGCCAGCGTAGGCAGACCAAAGCCCACCAGCACCGCGAGCAAGTGAATATGTCGATGTTGCCACATCACCAGCGGATCTTTCTTCAAATCGGCCACGTTATCGAACGGCGGTTGCGGCCAGAGCTTGAACAGCAGCCAGCCGATGTGCGCGTGGAAAAAACCTTTAGTGATGTCGTACGGGTCTTCCTCGTGATCGACATGTTTATGATGGCGCCGATGCTCGCTCGTCCACATCAAAACCGAATTTTCGAAAGCGGCCGCGCCAAAAATCAGCGTAAAGAGACGGATCGGCAGCTTTGCCCGGAAAGTCGCGTGCGCGAACAGCCGATGGTAGCCGAGCGTGATGCTGAAGCCGGTTGCGGTTAACAGCGCGGCGGCAACGGCGAAATGAAACCAATCAATACCGAAGTACCACAGGTACAACGGCACCGCCGTTAGGGTGAGAACAAAGGTGCCGATCAGGAACGAGCTCGTTATCCGATTAATCCGGTCGGTCGGGATT